>CAYOGM010000042.1:0-18185 GCA_964403595.1 uncultured Acetatifactor sp.
ACAGATGTCTCCTAAGCGTTTAAGCTCCTCCTCGCTCCACACTCTCCCCACAGGATTATGTGGGTTGCATAAAAAGAACAGTTTTATGTTTTCTGTGATTATCTTTTCTTCAAAGTCTTCAAAGTCGATTCCATATTTACCGGCTTCATCCTGTACCAATGTATTGCTGACAAGCTTTCTTCCATTGTCAACGATTACCTCGCTGAAGGGATAATATACCGGCTGCTGAATCAGCACTGCATCTCCTTCTTTTGTAAATGCTTGAACCGCCATTGCAAGTGCATACACGATGCCCGGAGTCTTTATAAGCCATTTATTGTCAACCTGCCAGTCATAATGGCACTTCATCCACTGCTTTACAACTTCAAAATATTCTTCCTGCACCTCACTATAGCCAAAAATCCCATGTTCCGTCTGTTTTTGAAGCGCTTCCTGAATATAAGAGGACACTTTAAAATCCATATCTGCTACCCAAAGCGGGAGCAAATCCTCCGGCATATTTCTTTTCGCCGCAAAATCATATTTCAGACTATATGTATTTTTTCTGTCCACAACAGTGTCAAAATTAAGATTCTTCTCTGCCACGATAATGTCCTCCTTACTCCACAGAAGCAAATGCATTGCCTAAATCAGCAATGATGTCCTCAATATTCTCAATTCCCACAGACACTCGCAAAACGCAGTCCGTTATACCGTTCTTTAACTGAATCTCCTTCGGAACATCTGCGTGGGTCTGGGTCGTGGGATAGGTAATCAATGTTTCTGTTCCGCCAAGGCTTTCCGCAAAAGAAATCAGCTTCACATTTTTAAGAATAGACAATGCTGCTTCCTTTGAAACCACCTCGAATGTCAGCATTGCACCAAAGCCCCTGCTTTGCTTTTTCATAATTTCATGGCCCGGATGAGATGAAAGCCCGGGATATATTACTCTTTTTACAATTTTCTGTTCTTCCAGCCAATGAGCCAGCTTTATAGCATTTTCCTGTGCCCTCTCCATACGTACTGCCAAGGTTTTAATTCCTCGCAAAATCAGCCAGCTGTCAAAGGGGGCCAGACCTGCTCCTGTAGTTTTTATGATAAAACGAAGCTTCTCACTGATTGATTCGTTATTTGTTACCAGAAAACCTGCAATGGTATCATTGTGTCCCCCCAGAAACTTCGTTCCGCTATGTACTACAATGTCGGCTCCAAGCTCCAGTGGATTTTGAAAATATGGTGAAAGGAAGGTATTATCCACAATCAAAAGGATATTGTGCTTTCTCGTTATTTTTGCAAGGGCTTCGATATCTGTCACATTCATCATTGGATTAGTTGGTGTCTCAATGAATACTGCCTTGGTCTTATCGGTGATAAACGACTCCACATCCCCCTTATAACAGTCCACACTGGTAAAGGTTATTCCGTTCTTCTCACTGATATTGTTAAAAAGGCGAATGCTTCCGCCATAAAGATCCGCATCCACAATCAAATGGTCGCCCGGGCGAAAAATTTCCATAAGCGATGCAATAGCTGCCATTCCACTGGAAAATGCTAATGCGTCTTTTCCCTTCTCAAGAGCTGCCACTACCTTTTCCAGATGCTCCCTTGTGGGGTTCTGCAAGCGGCTATAATCAAACCCTGTACTCTCTCCCACCGCAGGGTGCGCAAAGGTTGCTGTCTGATAAATGGGAAAACTAATTGCTCCATAGTGATTATTCGTACTATTATCATCCACCAAATGTTGACATCGTGTTTCAATCTGAAATTCCATAAAGTATTCCTCCTCGTTTTTAGTTCTTATGCTTTATTTCCAGTTCCGGCATAGAAGACGTAACCTTAGTATTTGCCGGAATGGATGATGTTACAAAGGTGTTACCTGCCACCACACAATTCTCACCTATAACCGTTTCTCCCCCAAGTATTGTTGTATTCGCATAAATTACCACATTATCCTCAAGAGTTGGATGCCTCTTTACGCCGGATAGTTCCTGACCTTTTCTTGTTGATAATGCGCCAAGTGTTACTCCTTGATAGATATTTACCCGATTACCGATGACTGTTGTTTCACCGATTACAACACCTGTTCCATGGTCAATAAAGAAATATTCACCAATCTTTGCACCCGGATTAATGTCGATTCCGGTTTTGCCATGAGCATGTTCTGTCATGATTCTTGGAACAAACGGAACTCCTAGCTCATAAAGCACATGTGCATAACGGTATACCAAAATTGCATAAAGTCCCGGATAGGAGAAAATGATTTCCTCCTTACTGTTGGCAGCCGGGTCTCCCATTAACGCTGCCTCGACATCCTTTAACAACAGCGTCTGAATATCCGGAATTTTATTTAGGAATTGCAGAGTAAGCCTTTCTGCCCGATTTGCAATTTCCACATAATCAAATTCCTTATTTCCATATATAAGTGCAATTCTAATTTGCTGAAACAATTTTTCATAAATTGTAGCGAGGGTACTTCCTGCAAAACTGTCTTTCGATATATAAGCCATATTCTCAGTTCCAAAATATCCCGGAAAGGTAATCCTACGCAATTCTTCCACAATAGAAATAATAATGTCGCGATTGGGGAGTTTTTCACCGATTGCTACATCAAACAATTTTTGGAAATCATAATTTTCCTGAAGCTTTAATGCAATATTTTTAATCTCAGATTTAACATTGTTATTCATTATTTCACATTTCCTATCTGTTTTGTATGATATAAGGATAGCATACTTCTAGTCATATATTATACTTTCATAAATTTTATTCGCAAGTTCCTCATGTCCTCTTTCGTCTAAATGCTCCTGATCTCTTTCAGAAGGATTCGTAATATCTGATGCAGCCAAAAACAAGCAATCATTTTTTTCCGCAATTTTTTTATAAACATTCTTTAATTGTCTTGAAACCTGAACAGACTCCCTGCTGAATTCCGGATCGTATTCGGATTTCCATACATCATCCCCCAGCACTATGGGTGAAATCAATAATATCTTAGTATTTGGCAAAATCGTTTTAATTTGATCTATAAGCTTCTCAATACCTTTTCCTATCACCTCTGCCGATGCTCCATAAACGGTTTTACAATCGTTTGTCCCGAGCATAACAGTCACTAAATCTAACGGCGCATGAGTTTCCAATAAAACCGGCAGCAGTTCTACCCCTCTTCTTCCAATCCTTAATTCATCCTGAAAAATAGTAGTTCTTCCACACAGACCTTCCTCAATAATAATAGCTTCAGACGATAATTTCTTTTGCAATCTCCCTGTCCATCTGATATCTTCACTATATCTTCCGGTACCATCCGGAATATAACCGTATGTATTTGAATCACCAAAACATAAAATTCGTTTCATTAATTCATCCTCTTTCTCAATTAATATTTTGATTACTTTATCTCTGTTCGCTTTATACCAAAATATCACAATTCTCCTCTATTGCATAATACCCATTTCCTTCAAACCGTTATAGCTATCATCTATAACACATCAACTTACTATGTGTGAGCGTTTACATTTAAATTCAGAAAACGCAGCTGTACCGACACTAATATGTTCGATACAACTGCCTTTTACTCACTAAACTATATTCTCAACACCCAAATCATAAATGTAGTGACAATGATTCCCAACAATGCAGTTCCCATAGCCAGCAAAGGTCTTTGACATGCGTATTTACGGGCTTTGTCAAAGGTATTTGACACCAGCGATTGAAATAATCCTGTTACACCACCTATATTCCGGTCTTCCCCTGCATTATTCTATAGCCATAGTACCCTCCACCACTTATATCCTACATAAAAAAACACTTCCCTAGCAAGGAATGGTATCTTCGTCCGCAGACTCACATACTTCGTAGTCGGCGTAGGTGAGCTGTACGCTACAATTCCCGCATCCTTTGCAAGAAGCATTGAACGTTTCATATGCAATGGGTCACTGACGATAATTGCTGTCTGATAGCCATTTATATTCATAATTACCTTGGAATTTTCCAGATTTTCCTGTGTAATGGTTGATTTATCTTCCTCTAAAATATCTGCCTCCGGGATTCCTTGTGCCACAAGATACTCTTTAGCAGCCAAGGCATCAGATTCTGTATTACCATCTCCCACGCCTCCGGTGACAATCATTTTACCCACGTATCCTTGTTTATACAGCGTAACTCCATGATTCAACCGTTCCTGATACACCGCCGAAACTTCTCCATTGTAGGTTGCCGCCCCCAGAACAATGGCCACATCTGCCTTGCGCTTTTCATCTTTGGTGCTGTAATTGCAAATACTTATTGTATTTCCTACAAGATAAAGAAGGAGCAGAAAAAGGATTATCATAATGATATTTAGTTTCTTTTTCCTCCGCTTATTCATTTCAATTCCATGCATTATGTGCTATAAACTCCTCTGCACCTCTATTTCTCATAAAACACCCGCGTCAGTCTCTCGTTAATCTGGCCCAGTTTCCCGGTTGCCCGATGGCCCAGTTTCTCATACAGATAGCAGTTTCCCGCTCATCCAAACTTACACCCTTTCTCCCTTGCAATCTCCCTTGCAAAATCAAACAACTCTTTGCCCACACCCTCCTGACGAAACTCTTCCAAAACGCCCATAACCGCCAGTCCGACGGTGTCCTTTCCGGTCTCCTGCAAGCACAAAAAACCTACCGCCTTACCGTTATTGGTAGCCGCCAGACAAATTTGCTCCGCACAACAGCTTATGTATTCCTCTCGCTCCTCCGCCACATCAAAACGCTCCGGCAACGCCTCCAAAATCTCCCGCACAATACTTTGCTTGCTCTCTGCATCAAGAATTCTTTCTAAAAAAATCATCTCTTTGTCCTCAAAACTTTCCTAATGGATTTTTTCCCATCCCAAATCCTGATAGATTTGCTCTATCTTTTCAATTAATTCGTCACCGAACACCCATATTTCCTGCCTCCATGGATGCCCTAAATAACCGAATCTGAAGTCCTCATCAATAAAAAAGTAATAATCACCATCGGGATAAAACGAGGGGAAATATGCATTGTACCCACCACCCCAATATCTGTCATCTTCCTTCCAAAAACTTTTCTGCTCTTCTATATTCCGCGGATTGAATAAAAATGTGCTATGGTGCCAATCCAAAGCGTACATACGCTCATCCTCTTGCGTCGCAGAAATAAAAGCTTCTCTTATTATTTCATCCATTAAATCAATTTGTGCATCTGACATTTTATCTATCCCATACACAGCAAAACTGCCCTCTATTTCAAAGGGCAAATTCGACATCATAGAATGTCCCCTATAATCACAAGATGGCTTGAATTTCAACCTTTCATATACCTTGGAGTATATCAAATCACACTCTTTATCTTTATCATCCAATAACATACCCTATACCTCTTCCTCAAACTCTAACAAAACCAGTCGGTTCCCCAACCCGGTCACCAATTTCTTCAAATCCTTATACTTCATCCACACAGACATGGTATTATCATTGGGATGCACCACAACCTCCGTATCATCGGGTAGGTTCTTGTCCATAACCACCAGAACTTCATGCTCTGCATCATTCAGAACGCCCAGTGGAGAAACGCTCCCCTGCTCCACTCCCAGATATTTCTCCAGTCGCTCAGCAGATGCCATACCCAGACGCTTAAGCCCCACCTGTTCATTAATCCAGCGAAAATCAATATGCGCAGCCTCCGGCACGCTGACAAGAACGTGATTTTTGCCCTTATCATCTCTCAGGAATAAATTCTTGAATACAATACCATCGCTTATGATGCCTGCACGTTCGATTTCCTCCATGGTAAAAACTGCTTCATGAGCTTTACTGTGATATGAAATGCCTTGCATTTCCAGGTAATCCAAAACCTTTTCTTTGGTATACTTTACTGTTGTCTCCATAAATTTTCTCACCTCGAATCATCTTATATATATCCATCTAGTGGATAACCAAAGCATTGGGGCATCCAATAAAAATATATTGCATTTTCGTGTCCTTCCCCGTATTTTCCATTCCATCCATAGGCTCCGGACTCAGAAGAATACCAAATAAATTTCACAGGCTTTGTGTATGAATACATCAGATAATGTTCATCTGAAACTCCATTTATACTTTGCACAAGCTCCTGATAGGTTTGTTCATTTATTTCTCCTTCTGCGTACAAAGCTTCCAAAAATTGTAGTATCTCTCCCTTGCACCGCCAAAAACTTTTTATCCAGGCGAATCTCTCCCCATTCCTTGCGAAGTGCCTTTGCAACCTGCTCATCCATAGCATCGCAAAAAACTTGGAAAAATGCAGTTACTGAATCTACAAACTCATCATAAGAAATTTCCAGACAGCCTTTGGGTGAAGTCCATATACTTTGTCCCTCATCTGTGAAAAAATCGCTCTCCCACATAATTTTGATTCTGTCGTCACACCGAAAGCAACCAATATACGGACCACCCACCAGATGTCCGGAATCAAAAGACCTTCTCCAATACCATTCCATTGGCTCACAATATTCCTCAAAATAAAGCTTATCAAACCACTCGTCCTCCTCTGGAGAACCCTCCGTCAATCCGGCATCTCGTCGTTCTTTCCAGACCTGCACCTGCGCGTCAAAATGCTCCAAATCATCGTGTAACTCCCTCGGAATTGACTCACCAACGTACTTAAAAGTCTCAAAAAAATCCTCCATGAATCGAGACAACTGATAATCATTATATCTCATGAAACAGCCAAAATACTTTTCTGACGCTTCACTATACTCATAAATCGTCTGTTCTCCCACCTGAATCCACAGCAGCCCATCCATCAAGCCAAACCAATGAAGCGACAAATTAGGAGCCATTCCAAAGGGTGCTATTTCGTCCGGGTGTTTTAACTTAAAAAGAATCCGAAAATTCTGCATCAAACACTTTCCTCTCCTGAAACGGCGGCATCTCCCATAGTTTCTTTTATCTTCTCATCCGTAAGATAAAAACCCATGAATACAAAGCCAAATCCAATGCATGTTCCTATGGTAATTATCTTGGTCATATCCATTTGAAACAAAAGACAGCCTGCACTTCCCCCATTCAGCTCCTGCAAAAATTCTACACCTTTCTCATCAAAAATCCCCAGTACCTTACGACATTTTCTTTACACGGGTATATCAGACTCATTTTAATCGACCATAATAATCTAGACATAAGCAACCTAATAAAGACCTCTCTAAATTAATTTTATAGCTGTTATTTGCGCTAAATTTGCAATGCCTACACCGCTTTTGCTGATACAAAATCCTTGTCTTTTCAATTCTGCAATTAATGTCCTCATAAAAAAGCCATGTGAAACTAATATACAATCTCTATCATGTTCAATCAGATTCTCTACCAGCCTTTTAGCACGCTTTTGTGTATCTGTTTTCCTTTCGGTCTGCCGTTTACTTTGCATCATCCACTGCAACCTTCCTCCAACATTCCACATCCATAGAGGTAACGGCATCTTACAATCACAAAAGGATTTTAAAGGTACTTCATCCAACAATTTCGCTTCAAAAAATGCCTTGTTACCAAATAATTGCTCCGCTGTCTGACGACTTCTTTTTAGTGTACTTATATAAACGTCGGCTGCTGTGATTTCCTCTTTATTGTCAACAGGGCATATCGGACAACGGTCATATCTTGCACAATCCTCGTCAAATTGCTCGGAAGTGTACCATTTCTTCCACTCCATATTCACTTTACCATGCCTGATAATGGTTATCCTCATTTTTGTATCGTCCACCTTTAAACTACTCAAAACTCTTTCACAATCTCCATGCCCTCTTCAATGGCCACTTTGATTTTCTCCTCAATCTCTTCCTGAGACACATAATCCATATTTTGTGCGGCTACCACCTGCAAAGGCCCTATGCCCCAAAGCCAAGTCAAGGCTCGCAAATAAGGTGTTGCCTGCTCTACCCCATCCCCCGTTGCAATATCCATTCCTCTGGTAGTGATAAACAACATCTTCTCCGCCTTGCAATTGCCATAGCAGGTCTTGTCGTTGGACTTAAAGGTAACATCAAATATAGAGCAAAGCTCAAAGAACACCCTAAGTGCCGCAGGAAATGACATATCCCAAAAAGGCGCAGCAATCACAATTCTATCTGCATCACGAACCATTTCTGCCCAAGATAACACGGTTGGGTCAATTTCTCCGTTATTTCTTCTGGTGACTAAGTCTTCCTTGACAATTTCCAGCTCAAGGTCGTTTATGCACAAAGTATCTACGTCATATTTTTCCTTAAGCGCCTCCACAATAGGTGTCGCTATTCTCTTGGTACGAGACTCCTCATTTCTGATACAAGCATCAATATATAACAGTTTCTTCATCCTATTCCCCTTCTCCTTAGTTTCTTTTTCCTGCTGCATACTCATTCATGCATATGTCAATAACCTCTCGTATCGGCTGAATTAAAGCAGCTTCGTATTGGCACTTCCACATATCTTCCCTGCTCATGCGTCCATCCACCACTCCATCAATAGGGTCTCCGCTCTCGATGGGATTCTCATTATCAAATATGTAACTCAAAACATTATAGGCATGATTAATCACCCAGTTATGATTGAAGCCGTGAAAATGATACTGCAAATCCGGCAAAAATAATGTCTGCATTCCCAGACTATCCACCATCATATCGTCAGTTCCCTGAATATTAAAAAATCTCACATTCACGGCAAAATAGATAAATCTGCTCTCCCTTGGTATCTCATGTTTGCGAATAGCTTCCGCTGTAAACATTTTACCCGAATTTTGGAAATAAACTGCCTTACACTGAGGATACAGCTCCACAAGGGCCTCCAGAAAATCCATATCCAGCTCCGCCCGTTCCTTATAGTGCAGCACTGCTGCCATCATGTCTGTAGCAAAAACCTGATATTTACAAGATTCCAGAATCTCCTCACTTTCCCCACAATCCCACATCTGGCTCCGCTCCATCACACCAATTTTGGATGCATCAAACTCATTACATCCCATAATCATTACCTGAGGAGGCAGCTTGGCATCCTGAAATTCCGCCACATATTTCTTCACTGCGAAACCTGCCAGCTTCTCATCATATGCAAAATTATCCACCTCGCCCAAGTGCTTAACCATCACAGCATTCATGCGCTCCTTATCCGGCATCTCACAGGGTTCCTCAAACAAAAGCTGCATCACAAACACCGCACCGGGATGGGCCTGCTCACTCAAATCCTGCTGTAGAACCTCTTTCTTTTTTGAAAATTTGTCAAAAATACCCATTATATCCGTCTCCTTTTCGTATACTAAAAATTACACTGATCCTCTGTATTGGTCAACTCAGCCCATCTGGCAGACAATAACTTCGCATAATCAATATTGAACAACCCATATGCACCCAATGAATAACCATCATTCACTTCGATTAATACAGTCTCGCCTTTGTCAGTCACGCCAAAATCAATGGCATATCCGGCGGGCGCACTTACAAAATCCTTCACTGCATTTTCGATGATTTTGGGATTATAATGTGCTTTCCATTCCCCTTTGTATGGACGCACATCTAATATTTTACCATATCGCACAAACACACGCCATTCCGCTTGCAGGTTCACAATTTCACTACAAAGAACTTCTGCATTATCATAACAGCTCCCACAGCCAATCAAATCGGCTGGCGAGTTCACAATCACTCCCGTAAATTTCTTGTCCTGTATTGGCTTCACAAACACCGGCCACAACTCAGGGTGTGCATTCACATAATTGATTTGTGAAGTCCAAATTTTCCGCCCCAGATATCCTTCCAATTCCTTTGGATAATCCATATCCGGTGTTGTAATGCCAAAATCAAGCAATCGATTCCTAACCGTATCAACATAGCCGACTACGATATCTTCTTTCTGACTAGTCAACAATTCTGTTCTCTCCCGGAAAAGAACTGTCTCTATCCCCATCTCCCGGAAACCCTGATATGCATTGAAAAAGTTGCCTGTCTTAGGCATACCGTCAAATCCGGCTTTTATGTATACTTTCATACTATCTTTCCCCTTTACAAAACTCCGCTCCCTCACCTGCTTCGCATTCCCATATCTCACTATAAGGCATTTCCGGCTCCAAACGATAAGGAATTTCCTCATTTTTAAGATGATGAAGGATCGGAAGTATCTCTTTTAATGAAAACTGCCTGTCGATAACCTTGTCCTCTCCCAACATCTTTTTCAATTCAAGCACCCGAATTGCCACCATTTTGCTTAGCTTTATCATCTGCTCCGGTGTCAACTCAGAATTGCGTATTGTCAATGAATATTTATTATTGTCTACCACACAAGCCAGAAAAAAGTTAGCTACCACAACCGATGCGCCACAGATAGAACAATTACCGATTACACAAGCTCCATCCCACTGCCATTTCATCGTTTCACGCCCACACTGATAGCATTCCCCTGTTTGAGGCGAATTGTTCTTTATACAATTTGCACACTCATCCATATTGACCTTCCCCTTATTCAGTATTCTCACTTAAATACTTACAAATCTCCTCTATCAGCGAATTGTCCTCTACACTTCTTGACATGATAAATACACCTGACCAACAGTCCCACCCAACAATTACAGGTTTACCTTCAATTTGATAATCGCAATATACTCCATCCAATCCGAGGGCACCATTTCCGTCATACTCTATCTTAAACTTCTTTTCCAATATGTTCAGCACTTCTGTTATTTCTGTTGAAGCTTTTCCATCGTTCTCACAGGACAACACTCCGCTGTGACAAGTATGCAAAACCCATTTGCTTCTCATATACTCCTCCAGCTAAATCTTCCCATCACTCTGTAAACTCGCCACTACCTTTTCCGTGAAATTCTTCCACTCCTCAAATCCACTTTCCGATTCATCCTCTATAAATTTTCCACCGTGCATGTCAAATATCCGAGCCCTCAAATCGTGCTTCAGTCTTGCAAACACCTCTGTGGGAGTATGAATTCCTCTCACTTGCAGTTCTACAGTTTCACAGGGTTCTTCATACCAAAAACAGAATTCTATAGACCAGCCTTCCCCTCTAAGATGCGGAAATCGAGCATCCAAATCCGACACCCACAATTGTAAATCCCGGGCCAAAGATACTATTTCATTAATAATCTCTTTTCTAGTGAAAGGAATGATATCTTCATCCGCTTCCTGACCATATGGTTCGGTATTTGCTTTGGTTCTTATTAAATAAACATCCCAGCTCATAGCTTTATCATCCTTACATCATCCGCTATTTTCTGCCTATCCTCTTTATCTTTGCCATCGTTCTGCTCACCATTGCCACATTACTTCTTATTCTAACACTTATATACATAGAAAGCTAGAATTACTTAAATATGCGCGAAGCGTTTTTGCTTTATAGAAAATCCTTGCCACGCTTTAGTGTGAAATGTCTTTCCTATAAAATAAACAAAAAGGAGCATTGCTCCATAACTAAATCCGGTTATTTCGCAACACTCCTTATAAAATCACTATATTATACTTATTTAGGCAATTACATGAATCCAGCCTTCGGGAGCTTCGATTCTACCCATCTGAATACCGGTCAGGGTATCATAAAGCTTCTTGGTCACAGGACCCATCTCGCTCATACCGCTGGGCAGGCAAATCTCTGTGCCATGGTCAACAATCTTGCCCACAGGGGAGATAACAGCTGCAGTACCGCAAAGTCCACACTCTGCGAAATCCTTAAGCTCATCCAGATATACTTCTCTCTCCTCTACCTCAAGACCCAGATACTCCTTAGCAACATGCATCAGGGAACGACGGGTAATGGAAGGAAGAATGGTATCAGACTTAGGAGTTACCACCTTATTGTCCTTAGTCACGAACAGGAAGTTCGCACCGCCGGTCTCCTCCACCTTGGTACGGGTCTTGGAATCCAGATACATATTCTCATCATATCCGTTGTGATGTGCGGTTACGATTGCATGCAAACTCATTGCATAGTTCAAACCAGCCTTGATATGACCTGTTCCATTAGGTGCCGCACGGTCAAAATCGCTTACACACAAAGTCAGAGGCTTAACGCCGCCCTTGAAATAAGGTCCTACAGGAGTACAAAGAATACGGAACTGATACTCATCTGCAGGTTTAACACCAATAACAGGGTTAGAACCAAAAATATAGGGTCGCACATACAAGGTTGCACCGCTGCCAAAAGGAGGTACATAAGCTGCATTAGCTGCAACTACCTTGGTCACTGCCTCAACAAAACGGCCCTCAGGAAGAGTTGCCATCTCCAGTCTTGCCGCAGAATCATTCAGTCTTGCCGCATTTAAGTCAGGACGGAAGGTTACAATACGTCCATCCTCTGTAGTATATGCCTTCAGGCCCTCAAATACAGTCTGTGCATACTGCAGTACACCTGCACACTCATTCAATACAACATTGGGATCCTCAGTAAGTACACCTTCATCCCATGCACCATTCTTATAGTTGGATACATATCTGTAATCGGTCTGAACATATCCAAAACCTAAATTACCCCAATCGATATTTTTCTTTTCCATCAGTATTCCTTCTTTCCTTTGATTGTTGTTTCACTAAATTTCATTATTATACTTTTGCGTTCAAAAGTCAATGATTATTGCGAAACCAATCCGGAAAAAATCTTATGATAATATGCTGATAGCAGATACACCATAATTCCTATACCGATAGACAGTGTAATATAGTTGGCAAGAATGATGGTAGTGTTCAGATAAAGCACAATTCCCACCAGAATCACCATCTGTAATGTATATCCCCAGTATCTTCCTGCCATCCAAAGAGCATACTTCAACGTTTTAGCCACAGAATTCACGAATTTGGCCTGCAAAGCAAAGGCATACAGTATGGTCATGACATAGGGAATAAACAGTGCCAACACCCCATACCGGATAATCTGTCCAACAGATGTCCCCATCAGACTACACACAACCAAATCTACCACTAAAATGATGCCTACCACCAAAAACAACAAAAACATTACTGTAGCCTGCTTAAAATTCTCCTTGAAGGATCGAAAGAAATTACGGGTGACACACTCATCCTTATCCCGAAGCTTCATACAACTATAGCACAGGGCCGTGGTGGAGGCACCTATGGTTATGATTGGCAAGGAACACACCAACCACAACAGGTGCAGCCACCAGATATACCCTAGCTTGGAGAAGAATCTGAAAATGATATTGTCCGGGCTGAATAGTTTTTCAAGCATTTTTCTTATCCCTTCACACCACCTGCTGCAATTCCATCCACGAACTGATCCTGAGCCAAAAAGAAGATAGCCAAGGAAGGTACAATGGATATCAGTGAAGTTGCAAGCACTCTGTTCCACTCAAATCCGGTATCCGCATCCATAGACAGCTTTACAAAGATTGCTGCCGGATAATTGGCAGGGGTCTTCACATACAGCAGCGGCCCCATAAAGTCATTGGATGACCACATAAACTGGAACAATGCACAGGATACCAGTGCCGGCAACAGCATGGGTACGATTACATGAATCAGACTCTGCACCACATTGCAGCCGTCAATCTTGGCAGCCTCCTCCAGCTCCTTGGGGATGTTGCGCATAAACTGAATCAACATGAATACAAAATAGGTATCCGTAGCAAACAGTGTGGGCACAATCAAGGGCAGGTACAGGTTAGAATCAACCCAACCAAGCTTCGTAAAAAGGATAAACTGCGGAACATTTAAAACCACTTGAGGGAGGAAAAGCGTGGACATCAAAACCGCAAATAAAAATCCTCTGCCCTTGAACTTAAAACGCCCGAAACCATAAGCTGTCAGCGTGGCCGACAAAAGGGTAAAAATTACTTTTGGAATTACGTAGGAATACGTATTCAACATAGATTTCCAGATATTAATATCTCCACCATAGCTGTTCATGGCATTTTTATAGCCATCTAACGTAGGCTCCTTAGGAAATATACCGATACCCGAAAAAATCTCCATATTATTTTTAAACGTAGCTCCAACCATCCACAGAAGCGGATAAACCATAACGATACCCACAGCAATCAGCACCAGATATCTGAGAACTGTTTGTATTTTTTTCCTCTTTTCCATTACATCGGTTACCTCGCTTCCTCATCAGAATAATAAACCCAATATTTCTGGCTCACGAATGCAATAACGGTAAATATCAGAAGAATGATAAACATTACCCACGCCATGGCACTGGCCATACCCATCTCATAATTTTTGAATGCACTATTGTAAATTAAAAGCGAAATCAACGTAGTGGAATTTCTGGGGCCACCCTGCGTGATAATATATGGTCCATTGAACTCCTGAAAAGCCTGACAAAGCTGTGTCACCAGATTATAGAAAATAATCGGTGAAATCATTGGCAAGGTAATGGAAAAGAACTGTCGCCATTTGCCGGCACCATCGATATACGCCGCCTCGTACAACTCTGCGGGCACACCCTTTAATGCAGCCAGGAAAATAACCATAGCAGAACCAAACTGCCACACTCTCAAAAGACAGATTACAAACAATGCCCAGTCCGGGTCAGACAACCAACTGGGACCATCCACACCAAACACCGCCAAAAGTGTATTCAACAACCCATCATCCTTAAAAATCGCTTTCCAAAGCACTGCAATCGCTACACTTCCTCCCAAAATGGAAGGGATATAGTAGGCTGTACGGAAAAACTTCACACCCTTAATCTTAAAATTAAGAATATACGCAATAAACAACGCTGCCACCAGCTTTAAGGGAACGGTCATAAAGCTATACTGAAAAGTAACTTTCAGTGCCCGCACAATCTTGGGAGTGGTAAATATTTCCACATAATTATCCAATGTGAATTTTGAAATACCATTGAATAGATGATAATCCGTAAAGCTGTAATACAGCGAGGATGCAAAGGGATACAATTTAAACACAAGAAAACCAATCAGCCAGGGAATGATAAACAAAAATCCCACATTATCTTTGAAAAATCTCTTGAAACCTCTTTTCTTTCTCATGATTCTTCTCCTTCTGTGCTAATTACTTACTCAATTCTTCTTCTATTCCAGAGATAAGCACTTCTGCAGCCTCTTCAATGCTGTAATCCTTATAGCTCAAACCTGCCATTGCATCATAGTACACACCATCGCTGCTCTTTAAGGATGCTGCCTCAAACTTCGGGTCAAGAGGGAATGCTACCCAATCCAAAACCTTGCCATTTGCCTCAGCTACTACCTCGTTTAACAACCCCTGCTCCATACAATTGGTAAGTGCTGCTTCACTCAAAGGAATACCGCGCTCTGAAGCCATGATGGTAGTACCCTCCTGCTCATTTAACAGGAAGTTCAAGAGCATTGCAGCCTCCTTGGGGTGTTCGCAGGTCTCAGAAATTGCAAAGCCAAGGGAGACCTTGGAGTAGCCACCCTGATACTCACCCATATCCGCAAAGTAATCACCTACTACAAATTCCTGACCATCTTCCATTGCGGCACTAAACTTGCTGGCGGAGGAGTCCCATTCAAAAATACCTGCATAGGTGCCGTTCATCCACTTGGGATTCTTGTCCAGAGATTCTGCACCATCGCCTAAAATGGTCTGAATGGTAGGGGTAACATGTGCATCCTCCAGAGACTGAATAAACGCAAGGCCATCCTGAATCTCCTCCGCCGTATACTGAAGCTCTCCATTCTCTACCCATGGTTTGCCATATACAGACTCCAGATAATACACCATCAGAATCATTCTGTCATACTCACCTAATACAAGGGGATAATAGTCATCACCAAGCGTATTTTTGAAGGTCTCACCTGCTGCCATCAACTCTGCAAGGCTTGTGGGAACTCCAATACCCGCCTTATCAAAAGTGCTCTTATTCCAATAAAAAATTCTACCGGTCATTGCCACGGGCACCGCCTGCAACTCATCAGCAACCACACACTGATTCAGTGCATCCTCAGAATACTGGCTCAAGTCAAATACACCAGCAACCTGATTCATATCAAGAAATGCACTTCCATCACTGCTATATGAAGTCAGCCAGTTCCAGTTTACCTGATTTACGTCGGGAGCCGTCTGAGTGGCAAACATGGTAGCCATGGAATCCTCCCAACCACTCCAGGTACCATATGTAGACTCTACCGTAATACCGGGATACTTTGCCTCAAAGGCCTCGATTGCAGCCAATGTTGCCTCATGTCTGGAATCGCCGCCCCACCAGGAAAAGGTCAGCGTACACTCATCATAAGCACCATCCGCTTCAACTACAGGCACTTCCTGAGAAGTACTCTCAGCAGGGGTAGAACTTTCTACTGTTCCCTGCTCACTGCCTGCGCCGGTACTGCCACATGCCACACAGGACATCGTCATGGCAGCCGCCAGGCCAAGTGCCATAAATCTTTTTGTTTTTTTCATAATAATCTCCTTCTCTGTTCTTAATTTCTTTATTTTTACACTCTTCGCCGTTCCTCTCAAAGAGTACAAAAATCTGCTTCCTACACATTCATACAAAGTTCTTCTGTCCATTATAATTTGGATTATTTTGGTGCCATTCATGTTGTAATTCTAACACGCAGTCAATTGTATTTCTTCCATTCTGCCGCTTAGATAATTGTTTTTTTTAGATTCTAATCGTTTACGCTAACCTCCCCCAATGCTATAATCAATATAAGGAAATCAACCTAATTAAAGGAGGAATATTTATGCCACTACCCCTAAAACCGGGATACCATTTCAATTTTGAACGCCTTGTTCGTCCACCCTATTATGAGATGACTTCAGCAGAAGCATATACGGATTTTTACGGTATTTCGTATATGGTAAGTGGTGACCGGCTAATCTATTCTCCTACCTTTACCACCATTGCTCAAGCTGGAGATATGGTGTTTATTCCTAAAAATGTTTACCGCCGCACCACCTATATTTCTAACGAACCTTATGAACGAATATTGATAAAATTTTCAGATTCTATGATTGAGGATTTGTTAAAGACTATTGGCGTTCCCCATTTTGATGAATTATGTCAGGAACATGTACTCCGTTTTGATAAAAACACACAGACAGAAATATATGATATCTTAAAAGAAATGGAACAAGAGTGGAACTCCTATGGGGAATACTCTGAATTACTTCTGAAAGGACTATTGAACAAGCTGATTATCACCAGTCTGCGCAAACGCATTATAAGCGGTGTCAATATGATAAACTGGGAGAAAAAACACGACTGCCTTGCCAATGCGATTAAATACATCAAAATACATCTTCGTAATAATCCTTCATTGGAGGAGACAGCCGCACATATTAATATTTCACCGTCTTATCTGTCAAAGCTATTTGTAAACAGGCTTCATACGCCATACTCAACCTTTGTATTGAACGAAAAGATTGCTTTAGCGCGCAAACTCTTGGTAGAATCCAATCTGAGCATGACGGAAATCGCTTTTGAAGCCGGATTTTCAAGCAGCGCTTATTTCAGTGACTGCTTTAAACGAGTTTGCGGCATTGCACCATTGCAATACCGCAAGAAAAACCGTTAATTATTGAATCATTCATTTTGGAACTGTTACTTATTTTTTCTCTCGTACTTCACAAAAGTGTAGGCGATGTCAAAATAGGTCTGTTCCTCGCTTTCCCCTGTAACTTCCCACTCTTCGTCAGCATCCAGATTGGGGAAATAAGCATCTGCCTCATATGCATGGTCTATTCTGGTAACATAAGCCACATCACAGTAGGGCAACATCTGCTTATATACACTGTCACCGCCGATGATATAAATATCTTCATCGGCGTATTTTTTTAATTCCTCCAAAAGCTCCTCAACAGAGTGAACTACACTGGCATCCTTCACCTGATAAGAAGGATTGGCAGACAAAATGATATTGGTCCTGTTCTTCAAAGGAAGCCCCTGAGGAAAGGTCTCTAACGTCTTGCGTCCAAGCACCACTACTTTTCCGATAGTCTCCTCTCTGAAATGCTTATGGTCATTGGGAATACGAATCAACAATTCATTTTTATTGCCAATGGCCCAATTGGAATCTACTGCTACGATTAAATTCATCTGTACTCTCCTTTATTTTCGTTACTTCACGCCGATTAAATAGCAATGGGAATATCCTTAATCTGCTCACCATGCTCATAATTGTCCACACGCACATCATCTCTGGTGAATTGATAAAAATCATGAATATCCGGGTTCAACCAAAATGTGGGTGCCGGCTTGGGCTCCCGGCTGATAAGCTCCTTGATGGCAGGCACATGTCTGTCATAAATATGCG
>CAYOGM010000042.1:18195-18670 GCA_964403595.1 uncultured Acetatifactor sp.
CACATGAACAAACTCACCCACATACATATTACACACCTGTGCAAGCATATGCACAAGCACTGCATACTGTACCACATTCCAGTTGTTGGCTGCAAGCACATCCTGTGAACGCTGATTCAAAATAGCATTCAAGGTCAGCTTATCCTCACCGGGTCTCTGAGTCACATTAAAGGTCATGCTGTAGGCACACGGATAGAGATTCATCTCATGCAAATCCTGATGCACATAGATATTTGTCATAATACGACGGCTATATGGATTATTTTTCAAATCATAAAGCACACGGTCCACCTGGTCCATCATGCCTTCCTTATATTGATGTTTTACGCTCATTTGATATCCGTAAGCCTTACCGATGGAGCCATCCTCATCTGCCCAACTATCCCAGATATGTGGCTTCAAGTCATGAAGATTGTTAGACTTTCTCTGCCAGATCCAAAGAAGCTCATCCACGCAGCTCTTAATACCTGTACGA
>CAYOGM010000043.1:0-18581 GCA_964403595.1 uncultured Acetatifactor sp.
ATAGATTATTGGAATGAATAGAACAGAAGATTTCAGTTTGAGCCTGAGTTTCCAAATTGAGAATTGAATACAAATACCCGCTAGAGTCATTGTATAGTTACAGTGGCTCTAGCTTCATTTAAGGTCCTTGTAGAAAATATTGATATTAGTTATATAAGATGGAATTATAGTTGGGCATCTTGCGCCTCTGACTGTCTCTGTGATTCTGCCAGCTTCCGTGCCTCTCTTTCCGCCTTGTTGCGCACCCGAAGCTCTGTAAAGAAGGTCTTAAGCATTTCACTGCACTCTTCTTCTAATACGCCGCGGGTCACAGCTACCTGATGATTAAACTCGGGCATATCGAGGATATTCAGAATAGACCCGGCGCATCCGGCTTTGGGGTTCATACAGCCCATGACCACATGGGGAATGCGGGCCTGTACAATGGCTCCGGCGCACATCTGACAGGGTTCCAGCGTAACATAGAGAGTGCAGTCCTCCAAGCGCCAGTCACCGATTTTCTTGCTGGCTTTGTTGATGGCGGTGATTTCCGCGTGGGCCAGAGTGTTTTTGTCGGTGTTGCGGCGGTTGTAACCGCGACCAATGATTTTGTCCTCATGGACGATGACGCAGCCAATGGGCACTTCGCCCAGGGCATAGGCTTTCCCTGCCTGACGGAGCGCTTCCTTCATGTATTTTTCAGTTATGTTTTTCATTATAGTATTTGTTTTCATAAAATGAGTATAGCACGAATGAAATTATTTGTAAAATGGCCTGCATCCCTTTCGTCTAAAAGGATTGTGACTTGCAATAAGCAAGTGCTTGTGCTATAATCTCGTTAATATTTTAGGGGGTAAAAACTATGAAAAGGCAAGGGATGATTTCCTGGTTGTTTGGAACAACAATTATTGTTTTGCTGACAGGATGTAGTCAGGCGGAGCAAAGTGTTGTTGTCAGTGAACCAATAGAGTCTTCGCTTGTTCAAGAAAGCGCAGATTGATGCTAAAATCACTGAGTTTGGCCTGCAGATAGGGCAGTCGGCTGAGGTGTTGGAGCAATTGGGAACGCCTGCTCAAATTTTTGAATATGAAGACAAATGTGTATATACATGGAAAATAGAGCCGGAGGATACATATTATAGTCTGGATGTAAAGGTTGAAAATGGCGTAATTATTGAAATTGATGTGGATATTATGAGTGTGAGATAGGAAGGTATTACCATGAATTTAGAGCAACAGTTGAATTCGATTACAGGAAAAATTTACGGTAAAAGCATTGGAGCATGTACACATGTACAGCTTTATACAGGTATTTTACAATTGGTGAAGGAGCGCATGGCTAAGGCACCTGCCATCACAGGAGACAAGAAGGTTTACTACATCTCCATGGAGTTTCTGATTGGTAAGCTTTTGTCCAATAATTTAATTAACCTGGGTATTTATGATGAGCTTGAGGCAATTCTTGCGGAGAATGGCAAGAGTCTTGCTGAAGTGGAAGAGGTTGAGCCCGAACCCTCTCTTGGTAACGGTGGTCTGGGACGTCTGGCAGCTTGTTTTCTGGATTCCATTGCTACTTTGGGACTGCCCGGTGACGGTATCGGCCTGAATTATCATTTCGGTCTGTTCCAGCAGGTATTCAAGGATTATTTGCAGCGTGCAGAGCGCAACGAGTGGATTGAGAAACCTTCATGGCTTACGAAACCCGGCATTACCTTTGAGGTGGCGTTTGGTGATAAGAAGGTAAAGTCTGTTCTTTATGACATTGATGTCATTGGTTATGAGAATGGCGTAAATAAGTTGCATTTGTTTGATTTGGAGTCTGTGGATGAGAGTCTGGTAAAAGAAGGAATTACCTTTGACAAGACTGCGGTAGACAAGAATCTGACTTTGTTCCTTTACCCGGATGATTCCGATGAGGCAGGAAATCTTTTGCGCATTTATCAGGAGTACTTCATGGTTTGTAACGGTGCTCAACTGATTTTGAAGGAGATGAAGGATAAGGGTCAGGATTTGCACAAGATGAATGAGTATGTGGCAATCCAGATTAATGATACCCATCCTACTTTGGTAATTCCTGAGCTGATTCGTATTTTGACCGAGCAGGAAGGCTTTACCATAGATGAGGCCATTGATGTGGTGAGTCAGACCTGTGCCTACACCAACCATACCATTTTGGCGGAGGCCTTGGAGAAGTGGCCTTTGGCTTATATTGAGGAGGTTGTACCTCAGCTGGTACCTATTATCAAGGAGCTTGATAAGCGTGTGGCGGCGAAGTACACCGACCCCAAGGTGCAGATTATTGACAAGGATGAGCGTGTACACATGGCGCACATCGACATTCACTATGGCTATAGTGTAAATGGTGTGGCTGCGATTCATACAGAGATTTTGAAGGATACGGAGCTGAATCATTTCTACAAGCTCTACCCTGAGAAGTTTAATAATAAAACCAATGGTATTACCTTTAGAAGATGGCTTTTGTCCTGTAACAGAGAGCTTGCGGCGTTCCTGAGTGAGACCATCGGCGATGGTTACAAGAAGGATGCGGCAGAGCTTGAGAAGCTTCTTGAGAAGATTGATGATCAGGCTGTACTGGATAAGATTTATGAGATTAAGCAGGAGAAAAAGGCTCAGCTGGTTGCTTATATTCAGGGAAAAGAAGGTATCGCACTGGATGCCAATTCAATTTTTGACATTCAGATTAAGCGTCTTCATGAGTATAAGCGTCAGCAGATGAATGCCCTGTATATCATTCACAAGTATCTGGAGATTAAGGGTGGCAAGAAGCCTTCCACACCGCTGACATTCCTGTTTGGTGCCAAGGCAGCTCCTGCATATGTGATTGCTCAGGATATCATTCACTTGCTTTTGGTGTTGTCTGAGATTGTGAATAACGATCCGGATGTAAGTCCTTATATGAAGGTTGTGATGGTGGAGAACTACAATGTAAGTTATGCGGAGAAGCTGATTCCTGCATGTGACATCTCTGAGCAGATTTCTTTGGCTTCCAAGGAGGCATCCGGTACCGGTAACATGAAGTTTATGTTAAACGGTGCAGTGACACTGGGTACCAGCGATGGCGCCAATGTGGAGATTCATGAGCTGGTGGGTGATGAAAATATCTATATCTTCGGCGAGAAGAGTGATACGGTTATTGAACACTACGCCAAGGCGGATTATGTGTCCAAGGACTATTACGACAAGAGCCCTGTCATCAAAGAGGCAGTGGACTTTATCGTAGGCAAGCAGGCGCTTGCAATCGGACATAAGGAGAATCTGGAGCGTCTGTACAAGGAGCTTTTGAACAAAGACTGGTTTATGACTCTTTTGGATTTGGAGAATTATATTGCTGCCAAAGACCGTGCTTTTGCAGACTACGAGGATAAACAGAAGTGGAAGAAGATGATGCTGGTGAATATCGCCAAGGCAGGTTTCTTCTCCTCTGACCGTACCATTGCGGAGTACAACAGGGATATTTGGAAGTTGAAATAAGAGATAAATAATGGGCGGTTGCATGTATTAAAACGTGCAATCGCCCTCTTTAATATGAGTTTTACAAGAATGTTGGAGTTTACTTATCCCGGCATCAAGAAATTTGAAGGACAACGGAATGTGTGGTAGAATAAATAAGACTTGTTATAGTTAACATCAGAGGAGATACATACTATATGGAACAGGATTTACAGCAGGTATGTAATGAAATGGATGGAGAGAGCTGACAGTGAGAATTTATGGTTTACAGAAAACTACATTATTGGACTATCCGGGGCATGTGGCAGCTACGCTCTTTACAGGAGGCTGTAATTTTCGATGTCCCTTTTGTCACAATGGAGACTTGGTGCTAAATCCCGGAGGGCAGGCGGAGATTCCCATGGACGAAATCATGGCATTTTTGAAGAAACGACAAGGGATTCTGGATGGTGTGTGCATCACAGGTGGAGAGCCTACGTTACAACCGGATCTGGAGGAGTTTATTAGAGAAGTCCGGGAACTGGGGTATCTTATCAAGCTGGATACTAACGGCTACAGACCACAGGTGTTGGAGCGGCTGTTGGAAAAGGATTTGCTGGACTATGTGGCTATGGATATCAAGGCGTCTAAGGCGAATTATGCAAGAACTGTGGGGTTTGACAGGGATTTGCCGACTGGTGATACAGGCTTTTCGATAACGCCTATTGAGGAAAGTGTGGAGATTCTAAAGGGAAGCAATATTGACTATGAATTCCGCACGACAGTAGTGAAAGGGATTCATTGCATAGAGGAATTTGAGGAGATTGGCAAGTGGCTTTCCGGTTGCAAAGCTTATTATTTGCAGGCATTTCAGGAGAATGAAAATGTGCTGGCCGCAAGGTTGACAGTAAGTGAAACTGACGGCTGTACAAAGTTTTCTTGTTTTTCGCGCACGGATATGGAGCAGATGGCAGGCTTGGTGGAAAAATATGTGGAGAAAGTTAGTATTAGAGGAATAGAGTAATAAGACAAATGAGTTTGGATTTATAGGAGATTTCTTATGCAAAGAAAGATAAAGAAGTGGACGATATGTACAATGGTGCTTATTCTTCTGGTGGGACTTAGCGTGCCAATGACAAGCTATGCGGCAGATGATGAATGGCGAATGATGCATGGTGAGCAGGACGCGCTTGTGGTGGGTACTGTTACAGAGATAACAGAGGAAGGTTATAAGGTAGAAGTGGCACAGGCCTTGTGGTGTGAGCCGGATACTGTAAGGGGCAGGATGATACCCATAGAGGAGGTGCCTTCCGAAATGATAATCCCGCAGATTCGTTATGCCTATTCCTATCATGTAAGGAAAGAGCCACAGGTTGGTGACAGTATCTTTATTTCTGTGGACCAAAAGAAGGGGGATATCTGGGAGCAGAAGTGGCTTGCCATGGAGGTAAGCAGTACAGATATTGCTACAATGAAATTTGCACAGCCGCAAAATATGACAAACAGTGAATATGCATGGAAGATTTTTGTGTTATCCGGTGGCGAGACCACATCCTTTGCGTTTGAAGGAAACGATATTCTCTATGTAGATGGGGAAGTTGTCAGGACCGAATACCTGAAGGGATTAGAGGTGGCGCAAACGCTACTGGAGATATTTTTGTTGCCATAGCTATAATTTTGTAAGCAAGGAGTTTTTATGAGTACTACAAGTATTAAGAGTAAAATATTTGGTGATAAAGCTTTTTATAAGATGGTGCTGGGTGTGGCAGTGCCCATTATGATTCAAAACGGAATTACCAATTTTGTCAGCCTTTTGGATAATATCATGGTGGGGCGCGTGGGCACAGAGCAGATGTCCGGCATTGCTATTGTGAATCAGCTTTTGTTGGTGTTTAATCTGGCGATTTTTGGAGCCATATCCGGTGCAGGAATTTTTGGTGCACAGTTTTATGGGTGTAAGGATACTAAGGGTGTGCGGAATACCTTTCGGTTTAAAATATATATTTGTGGGCTGATTGTTTTGATTGGTGTGTTGATTTTTCTGTTGTGGGGAGACAAGCTGATTCTGTTGTATCTTCATGGTGAGGAGAATCGTGTGGCACTGGATGCGGCACTTTTTTATGGCAGGCAGTATCTGCTGGTGATGCTGATAGGGTTGTTGCCCTTTGGGGTGGAGCAGCTTTATACCAGTACTTTGCGTGAGTGTGGCGAGACGGTGGTGCCCATGGTGGCCGGTATTGTGGCGGTATTTGTGAATCTGATTATCAATTATCTGCTGATTTTTGGAAGCTTTGGTTTTCCAAAACTGGGAGTGGTAGGTGCGGCTGTCGGTACGGTGGTGTCCCGATATATTCAGGCACTGATTGTCATGGTTTGGACTCATACACATAAGGAGCGTATGCCGTTCATTGTGGGTGCTTATAAGAGTATGCATGTACCCGGGCATCTGGCAGGCAAGATTATAAAGAGCGGCACACCTCTTATGATTAACGAGATTATGTGGGCAGCAGGCATGGCTACGCTGATGCAGTGTTATTCCATCCGTGGCCTGGACACGGTGGCGGCTATGAATATTTCTTCTACCATATCCAATCTGTTTAATGTGGTATTCATTGCGTTGGGAAGTGCTATTTCCATTATTGTAGGCCAGCTTTTGGGAGCCGGCAGGATGGAGGAGGCCAAGGATACAGACTTTAAGCTGATTGCTTTTTCGGTCATGTCTTGTATGGTAATCGGTGGAGGCGTGGCTTTGGCGGCACCGCTGTTTCCGGAACTATATAATACGTCTGAGACGGTAAAGGAGCTGGCGACATGGTTTTTACGAATTGCATCTTTGTGTATGCCCATTGCAGCGTTTGTTCATGCAGCTTATTTTACCCTGCGTTCCGGTGGTAAGACCTTGGTAACTTTTTTGTTTGACAGTGTGTTTTTGTGGGGCGTGAGCACACCGGTGGCTTTTGTGCTCAGCCGCTATACGGATTTGAACATTGTGCCTCTGTATCTGAGCGTGCAGCTGTTGGATTTAATCAAGTGTGTGATTGGATTTGTTTTGGTAAAGAAGGGTGTCTGGCTGAATAATATTGTGGAAGAAAAGGCTTAGCTGCACTTGCGTTTGGGATGGACAGGAAATGGTCAGGAGGTAGTGTATGACAGAACAGGAATTTGAACAGGAATTGGAAGCCAGAATTGAACAGGTGGAAAAAGGTGTGGCAGAGGTACGGCCCATGAGAAGGAAGGACTATGTTGAGGTGGCTGTGTTTGCCTTATTGTGTCTGGCCGGAATTGTGGCCGGAGTATTTTTGTGATCAAGGAACTGATAGAATATAGTCAGCAGGAGAAATCCGATATGAGATGGGGACAGAATATGAAAAATGCGAAAGAAAAAGCAGTGAAGTCTGCTGAAAAAACAAACCAAAACATGGCTCAAATTGACAAGGAAGTAAGCTGCGGTATTTTGCCGGTGCTTGGGAAGGAACGCACCTATGGGTTCTGGGATGCGCTGCTGGTTTTGTCAGGGTATTGTATTGCCACGTGGAGTTATACCCAAGGGTCTTATCTTGCTACTCTTGTAGGTTTTAAGCAGCTTTTAATCGGGGCATTTCTTGGAGCTATTCTGATGCTTTTGATTTACCAGTTGCCGGTAATTTTGTCGGTGCGTTATGGTATCGATATTTGGATTTGGCTGCGCAGTGTTTTTGGCACCAAAGGTGTGAAGGTGATGACTGTGGTCATTATCCTGATTAATTTCCCATGGTATGCAGTGTGTTGTGAACTGTTTGCCGATTCCATGGGGAATCTGCTTGGCTTGTTTGGCGTGGAGCTGCCGTCAGGGAGTCACTTGGCATTAGGGCTTCTTTGCGTGATTGTGGGGAGTTTTATTGCCTATCGTGGTGTCAGCTTGATTACATGGACTACCAGAGTATTGGTGCCACTCCTTCTGGCAGTAGGTGTAGTGGTGGTAATTGTGGGATTTACCTCTGTGCCGGTGGAGGTCATCTGGGATTATGTGCCTGTGGATACGGGTTATGAGAATAATATCATTCCTTATATTTTGTCAATTGAGGCCAATTTTGCCTTTGTGATTACATTGGTGGGCGGTATGGCTGAGGTGCCCAGACTTTGTAAAAACGAGAAGTCCGGTTTTTACGCAGGGGTGCTGGGACAGGGATTGGCAGGTTCCTTTTTTGTAGTAGTGGGGGCGGTGATGGCTATTGCCATGCAGTATGTGACCGGGGAGATGATTGATGACCCCACGCTGATGATGGCTACATTGTCCGTGCCTGTACTGGGTCTGACATCCCTTTTGTTGGTGGCATTTGCTAATATCGGTACTCAGGCGGTGGGTTCGTATATTTATGGAGTGATGTTGAAGTCCACCTTTAAGAAGACGGATTATCGAGTGCTTGTGGTGGTGCTTGGGATTTATGTGGGGCTTCTTTGTGTATGGGGTAAAATAGTGGAGTATTTTGGCGCATTCCTCACGATTAGCGCCTGTGTATATGCTCCTCTGGCGGCGTTGTTGTTTGTGGATTTCTTCTTTGTACGCAGACAACGGTTGGATTTAAAGAGTGCTTATGAGTTAAAGGGGCATGATGCTTACAGATATACCAAGGGATTTAATTTGGTGGGTCTGGCATGTCTGGTGTTTGGCTTTGTGTTATCATTGGCGATTTATAATCCTGTGACAGGAGAGATACATAATGAACTCTTATTTATGCTGACTCCAACAGGCATATCTTTTATGGGGACGGGGCTACTGTATTATCTTTTGTGCAAGTTGCCTTGGGTTTATCGTTATGTGCGTAAGGATGTAGCAGTAAGTCCGGATACCAAGCCCTTTGACAGGCATCGTATGCCACCCAAACAAAATGTATTGTTCATGCCTATTATCTGGCTGGGATGTTACTTGATTACAAAGAAGGCCGGTTTAAAGATTGTCAAAGGGGAAAATAGGGGAGTTAAGCCGCCTTTTCTGGTGCTGGGTACCCATCATTCTTTTACGGATTTCTATGTGACACCTTTGGCTCTGTTCCCTTATCGGGCCAATTATGTGTCGGAATTGGAAGGTTTTGAGTATTTTGGTGAGTGGTTGTATCGACAGGCAGGATGCCTTGGTACGCGCAAATTTGTGGATGATATGGCACTGGTAAATAATATTAAGCGTGTGATGGATAGAAAAGGGATTCTGGTACTGTATCCGGAGGCTCGTTATGCCAATGTAGGTACGAATTCCAAGCTGCCTCTGTCTGTGGCTAAGATGGTGAAGGTGCTGAAGGTTCCGGTCGTGACTCTGAATATGAAGGGAAATTATTTGCAGTCACCCATTTGGAATCTGGAGGAGCGCAAGGAGGCGAGACTGCACACGGACATGACTTATGCTTTGACTAAGGATGAGGCTCAGAGGCTGTCTGTAGAGGAAATATATGAAAAGTTAAGCGAGCTGCTTGCTTATGATGAGTATGCATGGCAGAGGGAGCAAAAACTCAAGATTACATATCCGAAGCGGGCTGAGGGCTTGCATTTGCCGCTGTATCAGTGTAAGTGTTGCGGGGAGGAATTTGCCATGGAAAGCAAAGGAGCCGTTTTGTTCTGTGGCAAATGCGGTGTGCAGTTCGAGATGGATGAGTACGGTACCTTAAAGCGCGACGGGGAGGAGTGCTATATCCCGGACTGGTATGAGTGGCAAAGACACCAGGTGCATGCGGAGATTGATGCACATAAATATTTATTGGATTGTAAGGTGAGGGTTGAGGCTTTGCCCAACGCCAAGAACTTCATTGATTGTGGCGAAGGCAGACTGATTCATGATGAAGAGGGATTCCGGTTGATATTTCATAATTATGAGACGGACGCGGAAGGGACTCTTAGTTGGAGTCCGGCAAGCTGTCTGTCCATCCATACAGAGTATGATTATCGTGGGAAAGGGCAGTGCGTGACCTTGTCTACGCTGGATAATACCTTTTTTCTGTTCCCATTGGAGGATGGCTTTAATGCTACGAAGATTCAGTTTGCTACAGAGTATTTGTATGAGCTTTTGCTTTGAATTTATCTATGTGTTAGGAGTTAGTGGATATATTATTTTACAGGAATAATCTTCCACGAGAATTTACTTGACACTTTATGTAGGGATATGATAACATCAAACAAGTTAGCTTAGACTAACTCATTTCGGAATGAGTTGGCCGGGCTAACTGTTTTTAAAAACATGGGTTAGACATACCTAACCAAAGTTAGCACCATCAACATCTGACGCCGGCGAAATTCAGATGAAAGGAAAAGGAGTTTTTTATGATTAAGATTGCTATTTATGGAAAAGGTGGTATCGGTAAATCCACCACTACATCAAATTTATCTGCAGCTCTCAGCAAGCTTGGATATAAGGTAATGCAGATTGGTTGTGACCCAAAGTCAGATTCAACCAAATGTCTAATGGGTGGTGTAAAAATACCTACTGTTCTTGACCAAATTAGAGAGAAGGGCCCCCAGGGAGTAGCTCTTGAAGATATTGTTTTTGAAGGATTTAACGGAATATTATGTGTGGAAGCAGGCGGACCTACACCGGGAATCGGTTGCGCAGGAAGAGGCATCATAACAGCGTTTGAAAAGCTGGAAGAGCTTGGCGCATATGAGTGTTATAAGCCGGACATCGTTCTTTATGATGTTCTTGGTGATGTTGTGTGCGGAGGTTTTGCAATGCCTATAAGAGGTGGCTATGCAGACCATGTTTTAATTGTAACATCGGGTGAAATGATGGCATTGTATGCAGCATCTAATATTGCCAGCGCGGTTCATAACTTTGGCAAAAGAGGTTATGCCAAAATGGGCGGTATTATTTTAAATTCCCGTAATGTGGAAAATGAGCAGGAGCTGGTTAACAAGGCAGCTAAGGAAATGGGAGAAGAGGTTATCAGTGTTATTCCGAGAGACGGTGCTGTTCAGCAGGCAGAAGCGCAGGGTAAGACTGTAATCGAAGCGTTGCCGGAGTCAGATATGGCAAATGCATACTGTAGCCTTGCTGAGAAGGTACTGGAGGTGAGTCAGGGTGAGTTGTTATTGCACGCAAACTAATATATTTGAAGATTCTCTTCATTATACGTCGCCTGCCCATGGTGGATGGGGTGTTGTAAAAGTGGCTCAGCTTGTTCCTGAAAGCTATCAGATGTTTGTAAGTCCGGCGGCATGTGGAAGACATGGTGCGCTTGCAGCTTGCATTGAAGACCGTAAAAAGAGAATCTCTTATCTGTTCCTTAGTGAAGATGATATTGTTTCCGGCGGTTATGAGGAATTAATTATCCAGGGTGCGCAGAAACTGCTTGCCCATTTGGAAAAGGTTAAAAAGACACCCAAGGTGCTTATGATTTTTGTGAGCTGTATTGATGATTTGCTCGGAACAGACCATGAACCCTTGGTGACAGAGCTTTCTGAGATGTATCCACACATCAAGTTCACCTTCTGCCACATGAATCCGACATCCATGGATACCAAAATTCCGCCTGTAGTCAACCTTCAGAACAAGATGTATGGTCTTTTGGATGTGGCAGAGGAGCATGACAGAGGTGTTAACCTCATCGGTTGCTTTGAGCCGATTCGCAAAAGAAGTGAATTGTTTGAAGTGCTTGGCAATATGAATGTAGACCATATCAGACATATTACAGATGATTCAACTTTTGAAGGTTATCAGAATATGGCTAAGAGTTGTCTGAATCTGGTAATGGCACCTTCCGGAAAATACTCCTCCCGCAATATGGAAGCAAAGAATGGTATTGCTTATGAGGTTGCATTAACAAGTTTTCAGCCGACTTGCATTCGTGAAAATTATGAAAATATAGCGAAAAAGCTCGGTGTCGAGTGTCCGGATTTAACCGGCTATGAGGCAGCCTGTCAGGAAGCACTTAAGGAAACGGCAGAGTTTCTTAAGGGTATGCCCATTGTTATTGACGGTGGGGCGATATTAAGACCTTTTGATTTGGCAAAGGTTTTGCTGGAGAGTGGGTTCAATATAGCATTTATTTTCCAGCAGAAGGTTCTTCCTACGGACAAGGAGAATTACAATTGGGTTATTGAGAATCATCCGGAGGTAAAAATCATGCAGCCGCAGCATCCCAAAGCGACAGTTTTTGATAAGTTTGAGGGTGAGGCTCTTTCCATTGGATATAGTGCGGCGTATATTACGGGTGCGCCTTATGTCCTCGATATCAACGGACAGCATGGTTTGTATGGTTATAACGGTCTTATTGAATTGCTGGAAATGATGAGAGATGCTTCGACGGAAAAGGCAGATTTAAAGAAAATATTAGATGATGCAGTATTGGTGGTGTAAATATGGAACAATTATGGATAACTCTCCCTCCTCTTGCTCCTGATTACTCAGGTGTATGTTCTGCCATGTTTGACCTTGGCGGAATTACCGTAATTCACGATGCAGGAGGATGTACGGGAACCTATGCAGGCTATGATGAGCCGAGATGGTATGGAAGTACTTCGAAAGTATTTTGTTCAGGACTCAGAGATATTGATGCGGTACTTGGACGAGATGATAAGCTTATCGAAAATATTATTAAGGCTGGTGAGCTTCTCAATCCCACAATGTATACCGTAACAGGAAGCCCGGTGCCAATGGTTGTCGGTGCGGATATGACAGGTATTGCTTGTGAAATTGAAGCGCAGACAGGTCTTCCTGCATTTGGATTTGATACAAATGGTCTTGGACTTTATAACAAAGGTGTATCTGAGGCGATGTGCAGTCTTGTAAAAAGATTTACAAGTAAGCAGGAGGAAACAATTTCAAGGGGAATTAATATTCTTGGTACTACTGCTATTGATTTTTCTGCTAACAGTAATGCAGATGATCTTGCCGAAATGCTTAAGTCATGGGGATTTACTGTAATCGGGCACATGATGATGGGAGCTGATATCGGTCAGATTGAAGATTTGGCAAAGGCTGAGGTGAATATCGTAGTAACCGAATCAGGACTTGCGGCAGCAGAACTTTTGTACAATAGGTTTAAAACGCCCTATGTGGTAGGTATGCCCATTGGAAACGATGAGACAGTAAGAGAGGCTCTTGAGGCAACTCTGAAAGACAAGGAAATCAGAATATTAAATGATGATGTGACTTCAAAGGATATTTTGATTGTGGGAGAACAGGTAATTTCAAATGGAATCAGAAGGGCAATTCTTAAGAAATCACCTGACCGCAGCGTAACAGTGGGAACGCTGTTTGGTCTTAATAAGAAAATTGCGTCCCATGGCGATTTGAATATCTCATGTGAAGAAACACTGATTGATTTAATTTATTCGGGTGAGTACAAGGTGCTTATAGGTGATCCGCTTATGCGGGATTTACTAAGTGATGATTGCGGTGTGAGTTTTGTAGAGCTTCCCCATGTGGCAATATCAAGTAAGCTGCATTGGAATAACGCACCGGAGTTTTTCAGTGAGGAATTTGAAAAAATAATGGAACAGATTTGAGTTTAGAAAGGAGTACATGAAATAATTTCATGTAAAGAAAAATGAAAAGAATCAAGAAATTTTTGGCTCTGTTTATGGTAGCATCAACTGTATGCGTGTTTGCAGGCTGTGCTTCCGATAATCAGGCAAGCAGCAATGCTGCAGCACAGGCGGCAACCGAGGAGAATGTGGAAGCACAGGCAACCGCTTCACCGGAAACAGATAGTAAGGAAGAAAGTGACAAGATTGTTATTACAGACCAGTTGGGCAAGACAATCGAATTTGATGAGGTTCCCCAGAAGGTTGTAACTACAATTATGCCTTTCCCTTATATCTATTATGCAGTAGCAGGTAATACAGATACCCTTATCGGTTGTAATCCTTCTTCAATCGTAGCATATGAAGATAGTGCGTTGAAATATATGTATCCTGAGCTTGCAAATGCAAATACATCATTTGTAGATACAAGCTTTGTAGTAAATATTGAAGAGTTGTTAAAGCTCGAGCCCGATGTAGTATTCCAGTGGAACTACATGGACGAGGAAATTGCCAAGATGGAAGCAGCAGGTATCAAGGTTATCGCTCTTCAGTACGGTTCTCTTGAAGACCTTGAGACTTGGATTAATATTATTGGAAAGCTTACCGACAATGAAGAGCGTGCAGCGAAGATTATTGAGTACTTTCATTCAGAAGTTGGTGAAGTGACAGAGAAAATTGATACATTGTCAGAAGAGGACTACAGAAATATTCTGATTATGTCTAACGACCTCAAGGTGTCAGGAACCGGCTTCTCTAATTACTGGGTTGAAAACAGTGGTGCAGTAAACCCTGCCAAGGATTTGTCAGGTGAGTCCCTCAATGTGAATATGGAACAGATTTATGAGTGGAATCCGGAAATTCTCTATATCGGTAATTTCACTGAGCTGCAGCCTTCTGATTTTATCGAAAATAAGTTGGAGGGACAGGATTGGTCCGTGGTTGAAGCCGTGCAGAACGGTGAGGTTTATAAGATTCCCATTGGTGGCTATCGTTGGGATCCGCCCGGAGTTGAGACTCCTTTAATGGTTAAATGGCTTGCAAAGATTCAGCATCCCGAATTGTTTGCAGATATGGATATGAACACAGAAGTGACTGAGTTTTACAAGGAAGTATACAATTTTGAATTAACAGATGAAATGCTGGATGAAATATTGGGTGATGTTCAGGATTTTTAAGAGAAAGGCATAATCATGACAAAAAAGGCAATTCTGCGTAATATGCATATGAAACTTTTGATAATGCTGATGTTACTGGTAGTTGCATTTTTCTTCTCGATGTGTATTGGAAGATATTCCATCACACCGTTGGAGGTTGTAAAAATTATCGGGGGCTGGTTTACCGGTTCCCTTGATAATTTTGATGCGATACGTGTAAATGTGGTAATGCAGGTGCGTCTCCCCAGAATACTACTGAGTATGATTATCGGTGCCGGACTTGCATGTTCCGGTGCTTCATACCAGTGTCTTTTTGGAAATCCGTTGGTGAGTCCTGATATACTTGGTGTTTCAGCAGGAGCAGGTCTGGGAGCTGCGCTTGCAATTTTATTTTCTGCAAGCTCCTTTGTGGTTTCCACACAGGCTTTGATTTTTGGATTGCTGGCAGTAGCCATGGTGCTTTTTATATCAAGAGTGCAGAAGAAAACAGAATTATTTATGCTTGTACTTTCAGGTGTAATTGTAAGCGCATTATTCGAGGCGCTTATCTCACTGGTAAAATATGTTGCAGACCCACAGGATAAGCTGCCTGCCATAACAATGTGGCTTATGGGAAGCCTTGCATCGGCATCCTATAAAAAGGTTGTAATTGTAGCAGTTACCATTATTCCCTGCATGATAATACTCAATATTTTGAGATGGAAAATGAATCTCTTGTCTTTGGATGAAGAAGAAGCCCGTTCGCTCGGTGTCAATGTTGACCGTCTGAGAATTGTAATTATTGTGATATCCACACTTATGACAGCCGTTTCTGTTTCCCAGTGCGGAATAATAGGCTGGATAGGTCTTGTGATTCCTCATATCGGAAGATTTTTTATGGGAAATGACCACCGTGGTCTGATTCCTGCATGTGTAATTCTGGGTGCGGTATACCTTCTGCTTATTGACGGCGTGGCCAGAACCATGACGGCGGCAGAACTTCCGTTATCCATACTTACGGCAATCATTGGTGCTCCGTTCTTTGCATATATGTTAAGACGAACCATGGGAGGAAAGAAGAGATGAAGTTAGAAGTAAGAAATGGTAATTTTGGTTATGAAAATCATATGATTTTGCAAGATATTAATTTTACGATGGAAAGTAACACCATTATGACCATACTTGGGCCTAACGGTGTTGGCAAAACCACACTTCTCAAATGTATAATGGGTTTCTTTGCATGGAAGAGTGGCGAGAATTATATTGATGGAAAGCCGATGTCGGCAATTGGTTCAAAGGAATTCTGGCAGAGAACCAGCTATGTTCCGCAGGCAAAACAGAGTGTGTATTCATACAGGGTAATTGATGCGGTAATTATGGGGTTAAATGCCAAGCAGAATTTCTTTTCAATGCCTTCGGAGGAAGACTACGACAAAGCACACACCGTACTGAAAGCATTGGGTGTGGCACATCTTGCGAGCAGAAGCTGCAATGAATTAAGTGGCGGACAGCTTCAGATGGTTATGATAGCAAGAGCATTGGTCTCGGAGCCGGAGCTTATGATACTGGATGAGCCGGAATCGGCTTTGGATATGAAAAACCAGCTTCAGGTTATTAATACCATTGAGCGAGTAGCAAATGAATTTAATACAAGCTGCCTTATTAACACCCATTTCCCCAATCATGCGTTAAAGATTTCAGATACTACGTTAATGATGGGCTATGGAAATAAGAAGATTATAGGCAATACGATTGATATTGTTACGGAGGAAAATATCAAAGAATATTTTGATGTATGCACGAGAGTGGTTTCTGTTCTTGTGGATTCGAAGGAATATCATACTATTTTTCCTTATCAGATTGCTGAACAGGCAGTATAAAAAGTGGGCTACGCATTATTTATTTAGTGCGTGGCTTTTTTGAATTATAATTTTGGCATTCGAGTTCTAATTTTTTATAATCAAGACAACGATTTTTTCCCTTATAATTTGATTCGTTCACACAAAGATTATATAAACAGTTTGCTTTATTGATTATAATGTCTTTATTTTTGCGACACCAGATGAGTTCATCAATACAGAGTTGCTTATAATATTTGTCATGGGGAGAATCAGTGGGATGAGGTGCTAGGTCGACTTTGATGAGTTGTTGTTCAGAGACAGGAATCATTAGATTATAATTTAGAACACCCAGTAGTTTTCCGTGCCTGTTATATATTTTGTCAAAATCTGCACGTGAACTCATTTTTTTGTGCTTTTCAACGGGGTGTGATAGTGGGATTAGATATTTTTGCTCATTACACACTATAATAATGCCAACATATATGCGATGTTGTTTGCCGATTTGGGGAGATACAGAAGATACACGGTTGTCTATATTATGTAGGTTTCTTATGTATTTCATATCTATTTGGTATAGGTTTAGTCTTTCTTGCTTCATAAGCCTCCTTGTATAATGAATATGGCTATGCTCGAGGCATAGCCATATGTGTGGAATCACCAAAAGGCGATTCCATCGCTTTTACAACTTCCACTTAAGGTAGGACTCACCTCTAATTATTATATTATCATTATTCATAAATTAGTCAATAGCAAAAATACAGTCAATTGAGAAGCTCCAATCGACTGTATTTAAAAAAGAACGGAAATGTTTAGCCCATAGTCACTACGACATCATAGGTCTCTTTGCCCTTCTCGTAAGGTACTACGCAGCCATCTACAGCCACGCCGTCCACGGTCATGGAAGCAACACCCTTTTCTACATCATTAGGGTTCTTGACTGTGATGTTGTAGGTTCCCTCGCGGAACTTACGGGTGATAGTGAAATCACCGAAACCCTTAGGGGTACAAGGATTGATGGACAAGCCCTTGTGTGTAGGATATACACCCAGAATGTACTGGGAGATATTTACGAAGGTCCATGCAGCAGTACCGGTAAGCCAGCTGTTCTTAGCCTCGCCGTGGAACTTGGCATCGCGGCCTGCAATCATCTGTGCATATACATAAGGCTCGGTGCGATGAATCTCACTGATTTCCTCGGTATAAGCAGGACAGGTCTTCTTGTAAATCTCAAATGCGCGGTCGCCGCGTCCCAAAACGGTCTCTGCGATGGAAACCCAAGGGTTGTTATGGCAGAAGATTCCGGCATTCTCCTTGTATCCGGGGGGATAGGAAGAAACCTCGCCCAGCTCTAAGTGGTACTCGGTATAAGCGGGCTGGAGAATCATCACGCCGTAGTCGGTGTCAAGACGTTCCTTAACGGAATTCAGTGCCTTTTCGGCAAGGCCTTCCTTAACACCTACGCCTGCCAGTACACAGAAGCCCTGGGGCTCAATGTAAATCTGGCCTTCCTTACATTCCTTGGAACCAATCTTCTGGCTGTATGCGTCATATGCGCGGACAAACCAGTCGCCGTCCCAGCCATCCTTCAAGATAGCGTCATACATTTTCTGAACTTCTTCACGGGCACGGGCAGCCTCTGCCTCATCGCCCATCAATTCACAGAGCTGAGCATACTCTTCACCATATTTTACAAACATACCTGCGATAAATACGGACTCTGCAACGGGGCCTTCGCTGGGACCGAAGGTCTGGAAGGACTCGCCGGGATGCTCGGAGAAGCAGTTAAGGTTCAGACAGTCATTCCAGTCTGCACGGCCAATCAGAGGCAGGTTGTGAGGGCCTTTGTGGTTAACTGTATAATCAAAGGAGCGCTTCAAGTGATCCATAAGGGGAGTTGCTACGCTTTCATCGTTATCAAAAGGTACCATCTCGGTAAGGATGGAGGTGTCGCCGGTCTCACGCACATATGCGCTGGTACCGCCGATGAGCCACAAAGGATCATCATTAAAGCCACTACCGATGTCGGAATTGCCCTTCTTGGTAAGAGGCTGATACTGATGATATGCGCTACCATCCTGGAACTGTGTGGAAGCGATATCAATAATACGCTCTCTTGCTCTGTCGGGAATCAGATGTACAAAACCAAGCAAATCCTGACAGGAATCTCTAAAGCCCATGCCGCGGCCAATACCGGACTCATAATAAGAAGCGGAACGGGACATATTGAAGGTTACCATACACTGGTACTGGTTCCATGTATTTACCATACGGTTAACCTTGTCGTTATCGGATTTTACATTATATTTGGAAAGAAGGTTCTTCCAGTAGTCCTGAAGCTCTGCAAAAGCAGCATCAACCTTCTCGGCGGTATCGTATTTTGCAAGCATTGCCTCAGCGGGTTTCTTATTGATAATGCCGTAAGATTCCCATTTTTCTTCCTGAGGATTCTCTATGTAACCCAGTACAAATACAAAGGTTTTGCTTTCTCCGGGAGCAAGAGATATGTTCAACTGATGAGAAGCGATGGGAGACCAGCCGCTTGCCATGGAATTGGTACATGCACCATTTTCTACTGCCTCAGGCTCATCAGCTCCGCGGTATGCACCAAGAAATGCATCTCTGCTGGTGTCAAAGCCTGCAACCTCTGCATTTACGGAGTAGATTGCGTAGTGATTACGACGCTCACGATA
>CAYOGM010000044.1:0-18406 GCA_964403595.1 uncultured Acetatifactor sp.
TTCTTCCCTGCTCGAAAGTAATTCCATATACCTGTTTACGTTCAATAGGGTCGGGAACATAATCAGGATCAATCTGGATTACGTTATAGCCGCCTTTTTTCTTATCCTTGAGAATTGCAAGTGCTTCATCGGTATATCCGGGTGCAATTACACCGTCAGATACTTCACGCTTAATAAGCTTTGCGGTATCAGCGTCACACACATCAGAAAGTGCAATGAAATCACCAAAGGAAGACATTCTGTCCGCACCTCTGGCTCTTGCATATGCACATGCCAAAGGAGACAGCTCTCCCAAATCATCCACCCAATAAATCTTAGCCAAAGTATCATCCAAAGGAAGACCTACTGCGGCACCTGCGGGAGATACGTGCTTAAAAGAAGTCGCTGCGGGAAGACCGGTAGCCTCTTTAAGCTCCTTAACCAGCTGCCATCCGTTGAAAGCATCCAGGAAATTAATGTAGCCGGGCTTACCGTTCAATACAGTTACAGGAAGCTCGCTGCCATCCTCCATAAAGATACGGGAAGGCTTCTGATTGGGATTACAGCCATATTTCAATTCGATTTCGTTCATGATAAATTTTCTCCTTTATATGTAAAAATAATTGAATTATACATTTTTGTTGATAATCTTGGTACGGTATTCGCCGGTAGCAATGTCAATGTAGCGCACAAACAAAGATACCTTGTTGTCCTCATTCAGGCTGTTCCACAGCATATCGGTAAATGCATCCATATCATCAGGAATCTCAACTTCCTTAGGCTCACCGTAGAAACTGGGAAGAGGATCGCCATCATGCATATAAGTATGAATAAATCTTCCCTCACCTGCCTTGGGATTGTCATAGGTAAAGGTATAACGGTTGCAGCAATCGGGATCTCCATTGTTGCTCTTTAAGATTGACATAGCGTAAGCAAACTCACCGTCCTCCACATGCATTACACCGGAAATACGGGGCGTATAGTTGGGAGCATCATGCTCATACTTACGGATTCTTAAAGACTGCTCAAAGGACTTCCCTTCAGCCATTCCATCATAGATGGTGTCAGTCTGGTCACCGTTGGTAACAATAGTGTCCTTGCCCAGCACACGCACAGGTGCGTAGATAATCAGGCTGGGGTCCTCTAACTTGGAAGGGTCAAACGCCTCAGTGCGGATGCCCTCACCCTCAGTTACAAATACACGGTTACGGCTGTTGGAGCTTCTGCCCATGATAAAATATGCAGTTACTGCACTCTTACCATCCGCTGAACGACCAATCACAATTCCTCTTCCGGGATACGCATTACCTTTCAATTCCTGTTCCATAGATACCATAATTTTATTTCCTCCTAAATTCTTTTCATATATTTTGCCTCAAACTCTCGTCTGGGTAATGGTTTATCAAAATAATAACCTTGTATATATTGGACCTTCATGCCCTGCAGCACCGTATATTGTGCAGGATTCTCCACACCCTCCGCACAAATCTTTATGTCAATGGTCCGGGCAAGCTCTGCCACCATCTTGACAAAGGACTGCGAATAGGCATCCTCTGCCAGATTTCTCACAAGATTCCGGTCCATCTTAATCACATCAATGGGAATCTCCCGAATATGATTAGGCGAAGAATATCCTGTTCCAAAATCATCCAGAGCTACACTTACTCCCAGCGCCCTTATGCGACTTAGTATATCTTTCATGCGCTCAATGTCATTGATAGCAAGACTCTCTGTCACCTCCAGCGTCAGATTGTCGGGACGGATACCTGTCTCCTGCAAAGCAGCTTGCACCTGCTCCACAATATCATTTTGCAGAAGCTGTTCCACAGACAGATTCACATTCACCTTAAAGTCAGGATACATCTCATCATTCCACAGCTTACAATACCGACAAGCCTCCATCAGCACATAATTACCAATGGGATTAATCATGCCCAAATACTCTGCCAAAGGAATAAATTCTGCCGGAGCCATAAATCCAAGTCTTGCACTATTCCAGCGAAGCAATGCCTCTGCGCCCACACACACCGGCTTCTCTTGTTGAATATCTACAATAGGCTGGAAATACACCTCGAACTCCCTGTAACCGTCTGCCGCAGCTTCGCGCATGGTGGATTCCATATCATGCTGTCTGACTTCTCCAACAAGTCCCTCGTTATACTTTGCCAAACTGTTCTTGCCATTTTTCTTGGCCTCATACATGGCAATGTCCGACTTGCGGATAAGCTCCTCCACCGTCTGGCCGGAATCGGGGAAGGTTACAATTCCCATACTTGCCGTACAATAATAATCTGCATCCTTCAAATACCATGGATGCTTGAAAATCTCCTGCACAGCCTCCATAATCCTATCTATATTGCGATACGCTTCAGGCGAAATAATCACTACAAACTCGTCTCCGCCCAGACGGTAACAGCTTCCCTCAAGCCCCTCCACTCTCTGAAGTGCATTGGAAATAGATTGCAGCAATACATCTCCGTATTGATGACCCAGATTGTCATTGACATGTTTAAAGTCATCCAAATCCAGATACAGAATGGCACCTGTCGCACCACTTCTTTTGGCAGCCTCAACCTGCGCCGCCAAATCCTTCTCACAACACATGCGATTGTAAAGACCGGTAAGAAAATCCGTGTATGCCTGCTGCTCCACCTTCCTCTGGGACAACTTTCTGTCTGTAATATCATAGAAAGAGTATAACATAACCGACTTGCCGTCCACCCATGTTATCTCTTTGTAAATCATCTCATACCAGCGGGCTCGGTCCTCATGAAATACCTCCGCCGTTCCGTTCTCCCTGCTACACTGCAAGCCCTGTTCCACCAGACTGCCAAAGGTCCCTCTTTGCATTTCCACTGCAAAAGTATTGCGCAGCTTACGGTTTGCAAAGAGCATTTCTCCTGTCCCCATATCTGTCACGTAAATGGCACAGCCCACATTGTCAAGCACTGCCTCCAGCGCCGCATAGGAACCGGCTATGGAATTCTTCTGAATCCGTCTGGTGAGGATACTCTGAAGCACTTTTACGGCATCTGCTGTAAACTTGACCTCCGTCGCCTCCCAGTTGTGACTTCCGGTTCGATAGTCCACCGACAACACCATACTGCTGCCATTATCCTGTCGTAGCACAGGGAAAATCATAACTGCCGATAAGCCATAGTGATTGGCTTCCCAACGATGTTCTCCCGGAATACCCCCAGTGGAATAAACCTGTGGCTTATCCGTTCGAAGCATGGCGCAGACATCCAGTCCTTTCTTCTCTGTAAAAGGATCTGCCACACCTATATTACACCAACCGGCCAGCACCTCCATGGTGGCTCCATCCGCGTTCAACTGATACAGTTCAACAGATTCCGCCTGCAGCTGTCGCCCCAATATACTCAGCCAATTGTTCATAATAATCTCTATCCGGGCATCACTGTCCAACAGCTGAACAATTCCTGTAGTCGCCTCTATACGCTGGAGCGTCCTGCTCATCTCCTGCTGTTCATTCAGGCTCTTACTGCGCTCCATCTGGGCATCCATGCGGGAAACCTTATTGATATACAATGCGATGCACACATCTCTTACCAAATCTGCCGCCTGGGAAAATGCAAGCTCATCCCTGGCACTACAGTCAAACATCATCCAATACAATAAAGGCTTGCCCTCCGGACAGATAGCCACTGCAGCCAGTCTGCCACCCGGAAAACGCTCCACTGCCGTATCTTCAAGAGAACCCTCCTCCACACGCTCCAGCGCGCGCTGGGCATACGGTGAATTTTGTAATGACCGCAGTTCATCACGAGAAAGGGACTCAAAGACTCCCGCTCCCGTTCCGGACATTTCCGTCACAGCCTCCCCCTTGGCATTCAGGCAATATGCATACAAGCCCGCAACCTTACAGAACTCATCCTGTAACAGCTGCAACTCTTCCCGATTTATTAATTCCTGATTCGATACGTTCTGCACAATCGGCCTCCAAACACTGTACTCTCTGCTTTTGGGCAGTATACAGGCATTATTATTTACATATTACCACACTTGAGAGGGAATGTACAACCATCAATATGATAAAAAAGTTTATTCTATTTTTAGAAATTCATAATTTCTCTTTCATTGACTTTCTAATCAAAAGTGATTATAGTGATTTTAGTATTATACGGAAAGGTGGATTTGACATGCCTGTTATGGACGAGTTCCGCGAAGAACGGGAAGCAATCAAAAACGGAACCAAAGAACAAAAAATTCAATATTTCAAAGATTATTACAGAACGCCTCTCATTATTGCAATTATTGCGATTATTTTTGTAGGCTCTCTAATCTTTACAATTGCCACCAACAAAGATTCTGCATTTTTTGCAGTGTACCTCAATGGTGCATCGAATCCGGACAACCAGTGGTTTTTGGAAGACTATGCAGAATATGCGGATATCTCTACCAAGGAATATGACATCACAATAGATACCTCTGCTCCCTTTAATGGCAACTATTCGGATTACGACACCATGTATACCGTCCAGAAAATCAGCACCTATACCGGTGCCGGACAAGTTGACACAATCTTAGGCACAGACGAGTCCTTTGCCTACTATGCCAACAGTGTTTTGTTTTGGGATTTAAGAGAATTTCTCACTGAAGAACAGCTTACTAAATACGAGCCTTACTTTTACTATGTAGATCAGGCCAAATTTAATGATATTCAATGGGTTACCGATAGTGGCGAAAGCCTGCATCCCACCTTTGCAGATCCGAAAGATCCTTCTGCAATGGAGCAGCCCGTACCGGTTGGACTCTATGTGCAGGACAGCAGCAAGCTGAACGATGCGTATACCTTTAAGGACGCAGAAGATGGGATTATGCTCGGCATTTTGCTGAACACATCCCAACCTGAAAACGTACAGAAATTTATCGATTATTTGATGGCTGAGTAAACAATTACCGGATTACTGCTTTTGTAATTTTTGCTCCAGCAACTTTCTAACGCTCGTCGGGTCTGCCTTGCCACCGGTAGCCTTCATGGCCTGCCCTACAAGGAACCCGACGGCCCTCTTCCTGCCATTATAATAATCTTCAACTGATTTGGGGTTGTCTTTAAGGATTTGCTCAATAGTCCTTAAGAGAGCCCCTTCATCATTTATCATTCCAAGTCCCTTCTCTTCCACATATGCTACAGGGTCTGTATCCGACTCAAACATCACTTCAAACACTTCCTTTGCCACAGTGGAATTAATCACCTGTCTCTGCGTCATATCAATAAGAGCAGCCAGACTCTCCGGCGAGAATCCAATATCCTCTGCATCCAGATTCCGTTCCTTGAGAATACGCAAGGTTTCCGTCATCAGCCAGTTAGAAACCTTTTTCGCAGGCGCGCCAAGCTCTACGGCAGCTTCGAAAATATCTGCCAGATGCTTGGAATCCGTAATCAAATCAATATCATAGTCCGGAATATCGTACATCTGCTTATAACGGGCCATTTTCGCCTCACGAAACTCCGGCAAAGATTTTCTCACACGCTCCACCCATTGGGCATCAATATGCACCGGCATCAAATCCGGCTCAGGGAAATAACGGTAATCTCTGGCATCCTCCTTGGAGCGCATGGTAAAGGACATCTCTTTATCCTCATCCCAGCGGCGAGTCTCCTGAATCACTTCTCCCCCGCTCAGAAGCAACTGAATCTGTCGCTCCCTTTCTGACGCGATGGCATTGGTGATGGAACGGAAGGAATTCAGATTCTTCATCTCTGTACGAATTCCCAATTCTTTAGCTCCCACCTCACGCACGGATAAATTCACATCCGCCCGCATGGACCCCTCCTGAAGCTTACAATCTGATGCACCCAAATACTGTATCAGCATCCTTAGCTTCTCCAGAAAGGCAATCACATCCTCTGCACTTCGCATATCCGGCTCTGATACAATCTCTATCAGCGGAACGCCTGCCCGATTGTAATCCACCAAAGAATTGCCCTCATCATCATGAATCAGCTTCCCGGCATCCTCCTCCATGTGAATTTCATGGATGCGAATCTGCTTGGTCTGCAAGGTATCCCCAGCCCCATTCTGCCCGTTTTGGCCTGCCTGAATCTCTACATAACCATCTCTGCAAATAGGGCGATACAACTGAGAAATCTGGTAATTCTGAGGATTATCCGGGTAAAAATAATTTTTCCTGTCAAAGGCACAGTAAGGCATGATACGACAGTTGGTTGCAAGTCCCACTGCCATGGCATACTCCACCACCTGTCTGTTTAAAACCGGCAGCGTTCCCGGCATCCCCATGCAAACCGGACAGGTATGAGTGTTGGGTGCTCCTCCGAAAGCAGTGGAACAGCCACAGAAAATCTTTGTCTTAGTGGCAAGCTCTACATGCACCTCCAGGCCAATGACGGTTTCGTATTGTTTAGACATGACGCATTCTCTCCTGTTCGTAAGTATAAGCTGCCTGAATCAGTTTCTTTTCCTGAAATGCATTGGCCATAAGCTGCATACCGATGGGAAGCCCCTTGGAATCCTTACCACAGGGAATGCTCATAGCCGGAATCCCCGTCAGATTGGCCGATACCGTATAAACATCTGCCGGATATAATCTCAGGGGATGTCCCAAACTTTCTCCCAGCTTCATTGCGGATTTGGGTGACACCGGAGTTAAGATAATATCATAGTTCTCAAAAGCTTCATCAAAAGCATTTTTAATTAATCTTCTTACTTTTAACGCCTGCAAATAATAGTCCTCATAATATCCTGCACTGAGCACAAAGGTTCCCAGCATAATGCGACGCTTTACCTCTGCCCCAAAGCCCTCCGAACGGGTCTTTTTATACATACCGTGCATATCCTTCGCTTCCTCGCTTCGCCATCCGTATTTTACCCCATCAAATCGCTCCAGATTGGAGCTTGCCTCCGCCGATGCAATGGTGTAATATGCCGGAACTCCATACTCCGTAAGAGGCAGTTTAAACTTCTCCACAATCGCTCCCATTTGGGCAAAATCCTCTGCCGCATTAAGAACCGCCGTCTTTACCTCCTCATCCACAGCTTCATCCAGATAGTTGGAAGGAACGCCGATGCGCATACCCTTCACATCCTCCAGCAATGCATCCATGAAGTTTATCTCTTCCCTCTGCACCGAGGTAGAATCCTTGGGGTCATAGGCACAAATCACATCCATTACCGCCGCACAATCCCGGACATCCTTAGATAAAGGTCCGATCTGATCCAAAGACGAACCATGAGCCACCAGACCGTATCTGGAAACGCTGCCGTATGTGGGTTTCAGCCCCACCACACCACAATGAGAGGCAGGCTGACGAATAGAACCTCCTGTATCACTTCCAAGGGAAAAAGGACAGGCTCCCACCGCCACAGCCGCAGCAGAACCGCCCGAGGAACCACCGGGCACATAATCCGGATTTACCGGATTTTTCACCGCACCAAAATAGGAGGTCTCCGAAGTGCTCCCCATGGCAAACTCATCCATGTTGGTCTTGCCAATCAGCACTGCGCCGGCCTCCTCCAGCCGCTTCACAGCTTCCGCGCTGTAAAAGGGCACAAAATTTTCAAGTATTTTAGAACCACAGGTAGTTCGAATCCCTTCTGTACAGAGATTATCCTTCACCGCAAACGGAACACCGGCAAGAGGGCCCGTAAGCTCTCCTGCATCGATTTGCTTCTGCACCTGCTCTGCTCTTTTCAAGGCAGCTTCCTTCGCCAAAGTGATATAACAGTTTAGCTCTCCGGTCTCAGCTATACGGTCAAAAACAGCCTCCACCACCTCTGCAACCGTCAGTTCCCCTTGCTTTATCCTCTCCGACAATTCCACTGCCGTACAATCCCAAATCTGCATACTAATCTCCATTCTTGCGACAACATGGAAATTTGGGCGTAAGCACAAATTTCTGTGTGAAAAATTTATTTTTCACACTAATCTCCATTTATGCCTCGTCTATTGTACGAGGCACAACATACATATTTTTCTTGCACACAGGAGCACCTGCAAGCAGCTGCTCTGAAATGTCTACACCAGTGACCACATCATCCCGGAAAACATTTTGTGCCGGATTTAAATGGGTCAGAGGCTCCACATTTTCTGTGTTCAGCTCTCTCAGCTTGTCCACATAAGCAAGCATGCCCATCATATCCTCTTTCGCCTGTCTCCTCTCCTGAGGCGTAAGCTCTAACTGTGCCAGCACACCTACATGCTCAATGGTGTACTCCTCAATGATAGTCCTTTTGTCGGTAACTACATCCGTCATTTTCAACACTCCACTTCCCCTTCGAACACGGTGGTAGCAGGGCCGGTCATAAACACAAGATTCTGTTCTCTATCCCACTCAATCTCGATTTGACCACCCAAAACATTTACGGTAACTTTCTCATCTGTCAGACCATTTAACACACAGGCAACCGCTGTGGCACAGCATCCGGTTCCACAGGCAAGAGTCTCACCTGTTCCACGCTCCCACACGCGCATAAATACATTCTGTCTGTCCAGAATCTCCACAAACTCTGTGTTGGTACGGCGAGGAAAACGCTCATGATTCTCAAAATAAGGTCCCACAGCCTCAATCTGTAAATCCTTCACACCATCCATAAATACCACTGCATGAGGATTACCCATGGACACACAGGTCATGCGATACTCCTTGCCCTGCACCACAATAGGCTCGTCCACCGCCTTATCCCCCTCTGCCACAACAGGGACTAAGGAGGGCTCCAGAATAGGACTTCCCATGTTCACACGCACCTTCACAACCTGACCTCTCTCAGCAGCAGTCTTACCCTCAACGGTCAAATCCAAATACTTCACCTGACCACCGCTGACAATGGTAATGTGCTCCTCATCCGTAAGTCCTTTATCATATACAAATTTAGCAACACAGCGGATGCCGTTTCCACACATTTCGGAACGAGTACCGTCTGCATTGTACATCTCCATCTCAAAATCTGCTTCCTCGGCAGGATTAATGAAAATCACACCATCACCGCCGATACCAAAATGTCTGTCACTCAAGCTTCTCACAATTTCAGGCTTGTCTTCTGTAGCTATCTTTTCCACAAAACCATTTACATAAACATAATCATTTCCACAACCCTGCATCTTCGTAAATTTCATAATCGTTCCCCTTTATCTAAAATATATTTGAAGAATAACAAGTCTGCATTATCATTGTCAAGATTTTACAAATATTTCCTCAAATTTATTTCTGGAAATTCCTAATTTTCTTTGTGCTTTCTTGCGCATATTCCTTTCTCTGTGCTCATATTCTTTACAAAGACAATATCCCCAAACAGGAACAGGGAGTATAAATATGAGTGCAAAAACCAAAATCGTAGTACTTCACATGAAGGAATTAATTTATACAGGCATTTTCGCGGCACTGGGCATTTTGTTCATTGTGCTGTTAGTCATCATGTTTCTGCCTGACAAGGAGCAAGCCGACGGAACAGGCACCACACCTCCGACTGTCTCAGACGGCAACATAACCGGAGACGCTGCCAGTGTTTCCTCCGAATCACTTTACATACCGGGCATCTATACCACCGAACTGGTACTGGGAGGCAACACCATTGACGTAGAAGTCATTGTAAGCCAGGAAGCCATCAGCTCCATCCGCCTGGTAGATTTGAACGAATCCGTCACCACCATGTATCCCCTTTTGGAGCCCACACTGGAGTCCATCTGCGAACAGGTTTACGAAACCCAGTCTCTGGAAAATATTGAGTACGGTGCCGAGAGTAAGTACACCTCTCTCGTACTCTTAGAGGCTATCCGCACTGCTTTGGATAAAGCTTCGGCTGATGTAACTGCCGATTCTTCATCACTTGAATGATATGTCAAAAAAATAACATTTTTTCCCTCTTGACGAATTGCTCTAACAGGAGTATATTCAAACACAACAAAATATTTCAGCCAAAACCATAGACCGGGAGTAGTACCTTTTCGGAACATTTTCAGAGAGTTGCAGGTGGTGTGATTGCAGCAATGGGAAGTTAAGCGAATGGACCCGCGAGGGCGAGCCGAAACAGCATTTGGAGTAGGTAAGACGTGACTGCACGTTACAGCAGAACATGTATGATGGTACATGAATGAGAGCATTCGCAAGAATGAAGTTAGGTGGCACCGCAGGATAATTGAAACACTACTCCTGTCCTATCGTGATGATAAGGGCAGAAGTGGTGTTTTTTATTATATTCAAAAACATATATTCAAAAACAAAGAAAGAGAGGTAATACACATGGAAAAGACAATTCCCTACAAAATCTATTTGGAAGAAAAGGAGATGCCTAAGCAGTGGTACAATGTCCGGGCTGACATGCAAAAGAAGCCTGCACCTTTGTTGAATCCGGGCACCTTACAGCCTATGACCTTGGAAGAGTTATCCGGTGTATTCTGCACGGAACTGGCCAAACAGGAGCTGGACGACACCACCCCCTATTTTGACATTCCCCGGGAAATTCTGGACTTCTACAAAATGTACCGTCCCGCACCTTTGGTAAGGGCTTACTGTCTGGAGAAAAAGCTTGGAACACCGGCTCACATTTACTACAAATTTGAAGGCAACAACACCTCCGGAAGCCACAAATTAAACTCCGCAATTGCACAAGCCTATTATGCCAAACAGCAGGGTTTAAAAGGTGTAACCACCGAAACCGGAGCCGGCCAGTGGGGTACTGCCCTCTCCATGGCTTGTTCTTATCTGGATATGGATTGTCAGGTGTATATGGTAAAATGCTCCTATGAGCAAAAACCCTTCCGTCGTGAAGTAATGCGCACCTACGGGGCTCAGGTAACGCCCTCTCCCTCCATGAACACCCAAATCGGGCGCAAAATAAATGCAGAGTTCCCCGGCACCACCGGAAGTCTGGGCTGTGCCATCTCCGAGGCTGTGGAAGCAGCCACTACTCAGGAAGGCTACCGCTATGTACTGGGTTCCGTACTGTCACAGGTACTGCTCCATCAGTCCATCATTGGTCTGGAGACCAAGGCTGCTTTAGATAAATATGGCGTCAAGCCTGATATGATTATCGGATGTGCCGGCGGCGGCTCCAACTTAGGTGGTTTGATTTCTCCCTTTGTGGGCGAGATGCTTCGAGGTGAAGCAGATTATCAAATCATTGCAGTAGAGCCCGCTTCCTGTCCCAGTCTGACCAGAGGCGTTTATGCCTATGATTTCTGTGACACAGGAATGGTCTGCCCCCTTGCCAAAATGTACACCCTTGGCAGCGGCTTTATTCCTTCCGCTAACCATGCAGGCGGCCTTCGTTACCATGGTATGAGTTCTGTCGTTTCCGAACTCTACGACCAGGGCCTCTTAGAAGCCAGAAGTGTGGAACAGACTGAGGTATTCAAGGCTGCTCAGACCTTTGCAAGAGTGGAAGGCATTCTTCCCGCTCCCGAAAGCTCCCATGCCATCAAGGTAGCCATTGATGAGGCACTAAAATGCAAAGAGACCGGCGAAGCGAAAACCATTGTCTTCGGTCTCACAGGCACCGGCTATTTCGATATGGTTGCTTATGGCAAATTCAATGATGGAGAAATGGCAGATTATATTCCTACAGATGAAGATTTGGCAGCGGCCATCGCTAAACTGCCCCAGATTGAAGGGTAGATTCCGGTATTCACTTTTTTCACAAAAAGGACAGTTCTCCAACTATATCCTTTATAGTTAGAGGAAACTGTCCTCTTTTTGGCAATATAAATTATCATTTTCTTATTTCTTCAATAAAACACTAATTTGTCGACGTTGGCTGCGCAATGAAAACAGCCCTGTAACAAAGATTAATCCCAAATAAACCACACCGAATCACCTCCGTATATAGGTTTGTCGTTATCAATCAGGCCCAGTGCGAGCATAGCAAGTATAATGCTACTTATCACAACAATACACAAAATGGATACTATCACTATTTTCTTACTTCGATGCATAATTCTTTTCACACTCCATTTTTTATAATTTTATAAGCTTCGTTACAGATATCCTCATAAGTATCCATATTCTCCAGCATTCATATTACTCATGGTAGTCAATCTTCAGGCTCATCCTCTCCACACATATCCCCTCAGAACGGGTAATCTTACAAATCTGGTCTTCGGTTAAGCTTATTGTGTTCCTAAAGTATGTAAAATACTAGCGCCGTAGTATCTATAGAAAAAAATTGCCAATCTGGAATCCTTTTTTAACTCAATTTCAAGGGTTTGGAAGTGATTTAGAACAAAATTAGTATCCCTGTAAAATAATTGTACTTTTTGAATCCTTATTTTTATAAAAATGGATTCTATTTAGTCGTTTTTTTGCTATGGATACCGGACTATATTTGAGACATTAGAAAAACGCTTTCCCGATACAGGATTAACCTCTAAATATTCACATTTATCTCCGAAGTAAGCCTGTCCTGCTCATCAATGGTAAACTCAATTTCAAACCAGATTACTTACGAACCCACTTACCCAAAAAAGGTTTCGTATACTTCGCAATTTCCTCTTTTGCCTCCGGTATCCCCTTAGCCGCTTTTAAATATTTAATACCTTTACCTATATTTTCTTCAACACCAAGTCCCTGGGTATAAATCATGCCCCACATATAGTTTACTTCCATATCATACGTTCGGGAATTTTCAAAGCATTCTCTGGCTTTGACGTATTCACCGATACCATAATAACATTTTCCCAAATAATATAGGTTATCCGGATACTTTTTCTCAACTGCCAGCTTCATAAGAGGCAATGCCTTGGCATAATCCTTTTCTACACCCTCACCTTCACAGTACATGCGGCCTAAACGGTTTGCACTGGTCAATTTGGAGAAATTATCTTCCCTTTGATTTACACATTTTTCATAGCACTCCACAGCCTTATTGAAATCCTGAGGAAGATATTTTCCGGTACGGTATTGCTCTGCCACATCATACCAACATTCTGTCTGACCACCCTCCGCAGCCTTCTTTCTCCATTCGAATCCTTCCTTTGCCTTTCCCTTTTTCTCCAATTCTTCTGCGTAACACCACTGCCAATAGGGATGTCCCAATTCCGCTCCTGTCTTATACAAATCCTTGGCTTTCTCCGGTTGTGGCTTCACATAATCATCACGGCCCTCTATGTAATAAGACCTCAGATTATTTACTGCAAAATGAACGCCTCCTCTTAGTGCTTTCCAAAACCACTCTTCACATTTTTGAGTATTTTCTGTTACATATGCCTTTAATTCTGCATATTCTGCAAAAGCTTCCAGTTTGCTTTTCTCAACATCAAGAAAATCTCCCCAAAAATAGTAATTGCCTATGGTATACTGACAGAAAGCATCTCCTGCATTTGCCATTTCCAATACCTTGGCAAAAGCCTCTTTTAAATCAGCAAAAGGCATTTTCTGCGCCATTTCCTGTGAAAATTCATCACAGCGCACCGCCACCATAACACCAAGAGCACTGCCCTGTTCAACCGACTTATGCAGGTACTTCATACCCAGTTCCTCATCCTCCGGGAACTGATGTCCACGCCAAACATACTGAGGTCCCCACATACATCTGGCCAGAATACAAGAGGCGTCACCATCCCCTTCCTCAGAAGCCTTTTTCAACAATTCCAAGCCTTCTGCTCCCTTTCCCAACCGTACATCATAATAAATATAACGAAGTGCTTCTTCTACTGCATCACTAAATACTTTTCCCACAACCATTTGTCTCCTTTTCTTTAGTCGTCTTAGATTTTCTTATTCGCCAATCACAAGTCTGTAATATTCCTCACCATCTTCTTCAAACGTTTCAGCATAAACGCGCTTCCATAAAGCTCTTCGGCTTACACCAAACTATCCCTGTCATAAGCGGTAATATCACTTCCCAACTTTTCATACAGCTCTTTTACACTGAACTCTTTATTCATAACCGCCTGAAGCTCCGCATCCGTAACACCGATAAATTCCAACAATTCCACCTTACCATTGGGCGTATTAATAATCTCTCTCTTAGGTTCGGGAACGGTGATAAAACCTGTAATATTAGACTGTCCCTGACTATCCATTCCCTGGGTCTGTCCTGTGTAAAGATACTCATAAGGATAGAACATCTCGCCATTGAAAACCAAACGTGCTATCTGCTGGAAAATACCACAGACACAAGCCAGCTCCGCATCCTCATCATAGGAGCCTTTCTTGAGTTTCAGTGTAAGCTCCATTCCAAAACCGCTGTACTCCATATTTTCCGATTCCTTCTCGTACAACTCAGAAAGTCCAAAGCTTACAAAATGCCAGTAATCTCCGCCATCATAAATACTGATTCCGTCAAGAGGGTCTTTGCCTCCAAGACTCCATGGAATCAAAACACCATAATGCTTAGGGTCCTTCTGACCCGGATAAAGCTCCTCAAATGCCTCAACGATTGCATCCCATCCTGCGGAATCTATTTCCTCATCATCTTCCTCTTCTTCATCCCCGGCAACATCTGCTTCCTGTACCCTGCCTTTCGCCGTAAGAATTTCCATTTTTACAAAATTAAAGTAACTGTCATCGGGCTCAATTGCCAGTGCTTTTTCAATGCATTCCTCCGCCTTCTCATAATCCGGTATCTTCTTATACATTTCAGCCAAATCACCATATCTGCCTGCAATATCCTCTTCTTTGTCAAAATCCTCATCTATGTAGTCATACTCCGCCAAGTTCTCCAAGTCTTCCTCCGTCTCAATCTTACTGATTATCTCAATAATTTTGGTAAGACAAAGAATCGCATCATCTATGGTCTCAGGATGTTCATCTGTAATCTCTTCCAAATCCGTAAAATAGGACCAGTAGATATCCGGATTTTCCGGTTCCAGTTCCATTGCTTTATGAAAATAACCAATACCCTTTTCAAGCTCATCCGTGTACATTAAAATATCTTCTCCCGCAACGGAGAGCACCTCTGCCGACACACTATCCCCTGCATTCTGAATATAGTCCTCAAGAAATGCAATGCCTTCTTCGTATCTGTCCTGTTCTGCAAACTCATAATACTTTTCAATAATTTCTCTGTTCTTCATGTTCTATTGTCCTTTCTTAACATACGTTGACTTACGCATTCAATTTTCTAATTTTTTATTCTTCCTTCATACAATCAAAATAATCAATACCTACATAAACCAACTTACCGTTATTTACTGCAAAACCGATTACTTCCCCCCAATCGCCCTCGCCTTCCACTACATAAGCTATTTCATCGTCATCACTTAACATATTTACATACAGTGTTGTAAACCAGCAGTACTTCAAAATATCAAGTGCATTATCCTCAGTAGGTAAATCAATATCTTCATCCATACCATTCTCTTTTATACAATCAATAATTCCTTTGCATATTTCCTGAATTTCAGAATCGGTAAGACCATTAAACGCCTCCACACATTTTTCAGCACATTCGCTCAATTCCGGTCTTGCTGCCATAACAGTTAATTCATCGCCATTTTCATCATCCCTGAAAAAAGCACTCTTGAAACTTCCTTCACAATAACCATCTTCCCTGTGTAACCAATTAATCATAAAACGCTTCCTCCCATATTAATATAATTTTATTTATAATGCTCAAACAATTGCTTCAGTGACGATTCCAAATACTTTTCCCATAACTCACTTTTTTTCACTTCTTCCGTCACACCATACTTTCCATTACCGTCCCATTCAACCAGGAAGGCAAGCAAATAATTGTCAAAGGAATATGGGTCGACACCCTCCGAATCATACTTTGCATCTTCTGAAAGATCTTTGACCAGTTCTCCATTCTTCAAAAGCCTAAAATACACATTAATCCATTCCCCCTCGTCTATAACCTCGGTATCCATATCATACTCAGGCCCCAGTTTATCGTGTATGATTTTGTCTGCATATTCCTTTATAACCGTTTGCGTTTGCGCAATCTTCTCATGAATTTCTTCAATGGAATATACCATCTCCATTACATTCAGTTCGCCCTCATCCTTAAAGTATATATTATATTTCTTAATTGCTTCATAAAGTGGTGCAGTATTACTAAAAAGACGGCATTTACCAACAACCATCTCTCCAGCCTTTGTAGTAAATGTATATTCCTCATTGGACAAAACCACACTCCTAATATCGCTATATGGAATCTCCCGCGATTTAAATAGTTTCTTGATATGAATTCCTTTGTCATCATATGTTATTTTCATGTCAATCCTCCATAAAACTATTATTGATTTGAAATCCGCTAGCCTAAAATTTCTGCCATTAGCTCTTCCATATCTTCTTCAGATAAATCATGTTCTTCTTGTACTGCCTTGAGATAATCATACATCTCAGCCATAATCTCACCATCCGCTGCATAAAATTCTTCATCCGATTCAATTCCATATTCTCTAAGCACTTCCATTATAGCCTCTTTTGCGCTCATAACCATTTCCTCCCATAAATTCAAAAATTAAAACTATCAAAACTTCAAATACCAAAACAATGCTGTCGCATCGGACCATGGTTTTGAGAAATTTTTGTAAAGCATAGTATTTACTGCTCCAATAACAAACCCACATTTTGCATAGAATCTGCATGCCAACAAATTATTATCCTGCGTTTTCCCCATAATTTTACGAGTCCCTACAATCCAACTTTTCCGTCTTTATCCATGTTAATTTTCCAGTCACTGACTGGAAAATTGGATATTTCTTCGCACCTGCTATGTCTGCTCTATCAACTTGATCTTCTTACCGCAATGGATACATTGGAAATGAAAAACATCATCCACCTTCTTTTTATAGCAACAGAAGTCATCACAACAGGTTTCCCAGACCTCTTCATTAAATATCTCAAATTCGTTAGAACAGGTGGGGGTATTCTTTGTAAGTACATCTATCTTTCCTTTATCCATGGCAGTCAGCATGCGTGTTAAGGGCGAATTGAAACACATATTAAGTTGCTCTGCCGCCTTGCCGTCTTTGATGCAATCTGCACAGAACTTCTCATCCTCATCTGCAAAACAAATTACTTTCCCATCTTCGTTCCCATAAGCAACACCTGTATAGAGTGCTGTCCTTTTGCCACCACAGATACAACAAGCCTTTGTTTTACTACTAATAAAGATATCCCCCTGAACCTTCTTGTCCACATACTGAAATGCAGGCAGCTTTTTCACACGCTTACTTGGCCTGGTAATTGGACGCCACCTCAGCCCTTCGTAGGAATACAATTTCTTGAGATGTTTGGGATTGGTTGGGTCATGGAATTTATAAAAAGCCTCATGTGCCTTCTTATAATCGCGCATTAATACATAGGCATCCGAAACCAATTCATAATACTTCTTGTCCCTTTCGGCTTTTGCCTCCAGTTCATCAATAAACCCGAAAAACTCTTCTATTTCCTCATCACTTTTATCTTCCGGATATCGAAGGCCGCTGTTTATGTACGCAATTAGTTTGCTTTTATATTCTTTGTATTCCATTTCATCAAACTCCTTGATCTAACGAACCAGATATATTTTTACTTCCCAGATACATGCCCGGCCAATCTGCACCAACCAAGCTCCCCAACCAAAATCGGTTCGCACACTTCCTCCAGATTGCACGGTTCAGTCAAATCGTTCCCTGTTACTTTATCATAAAGTCCTACTGAACCACTTTCTGTCCTTCATACTTATTTATGGAAAAATTGTTACACATTCTTTGCCATATCAATTCTTCGCTCTAATGCTTCTGCCAACTCACACAATTCACCAAGCTTTCCGACTTCATATGGAAAAAGCACATAGCTATCACTTTCAATATCAATGGCAGCAACACAGACGCCTTTATCTGCCCATTTTTCATCCAGCACTTTACACCACTCTGCTACATCACCATCTTCATCAAACCATTCCAAATCAATTGGTAGTTCTCTGGATTTGGTCCCTTTCAGATTTCCAACGAACTGTACAAAATCCTCTAATTCATCCTTCCAGTCACGTTCACACACATACCCATTTACTTCCAGAATATCAACCAACGCAATCCATCTGACTTCTTCGACATCCTCTTCCATATCTTCCGGTTCCATGCCTCTCTCCCCAAAGCGTTCTGCGTTTTCTTCGAAATACGCCTCTGTGTCTGTAACACATTTTTCAATTTCTGCTGTGACCACCTTATCATCGGTCGAAATCGCCTTTCCGATCGCCACAAGCCCTTTCTTTTCATCAGAACCATTTCCAAAAAAATCTAAAAATCCCATATTTGCCTCCCTTATATTTTATGACACTTCTAATGTTGAACGATGCACCATTTGGCGAGGGTCATTCAACTTTGCACTTTCCATTATACTATAACCAATACCGTTTCACTTCCTCTGTCCAATAGGTATGCGGCAGAACCACTTCTGATTTCAATTCTCCCGGTAGCGCAAGAATCGGCATAACACTTGATACCATTGACATTTTACGACTGGGTAAAAACTTTTTTGTTATTATCATCGTTTTCATACGGACTTCTATCTTTGTTCCAT
>CAYOGM010000045.1:0-18399 GCA_964403595.1 uncultured Acetatifactor sp.
ACCTCCAAGCATCAAATCATTCAAAATTTTGTACACCTTTTCATTATCCTTTGCAGTGGTAATGTTTAATTGTTCCATAAAACTACCTCCGGTCCGAAATACTAATTTATTTTCACATTTTTCGTACCCGCCTATTATAAAATAAAATACATTCTGACATCAACCACAATCCATCGCAACTTTCGTCTGCAAACGCCAATAACTGCATTATTTCACGTCCGCTCTACAGCAAAACATTTCCTTCTACAAAAAATCTTTTGCATTGCCCAAAATAAATTTTTGGTGTATCATAAAAATCACGGGTTTTATGTAGAACCAAACCACAAATAAGGAAGGACAAACACATGACCAAACAGGAAATTTCCGAAATAAAAAAGTTATTTACTATCAAAAATTGTTCTATCACCCGCATCTGCGGCTGTTATGTAGATAGCGAAAAAAATAAAAAAACCGAGTTAAAACAGGCTTTTCTGGCACTGCCCGAGGAGGAAATGTTTAAATATTTTGAGATTTTCCGCAAATCCCTCTCCGGCTCTTTGGGCAAAAACCTTTTGAATCTGGAGTTCCCTTTACAGACTGAAGCTAACGGGGGTTCCCAACAGTTTATGCTCCGTCTTCGGGACAGTAAGTTGAAGGACGATGTACTTTTGGAAGCCTTTTATGACAAAATCATTGAGACCTATGAATATGTGGGAAACTATTTGATTCTCCTGGTGCATGATGCCTATGATGTACCGGGCAAGGCCACAGACGGTCTGGAAATGGATGATGCCTCCGATGAAGTATACGAGTATATTCTCTGCTGCATCTGTCCTGTTGACCTCTCCAAACCCGGCCTCTCCTACAATGCAGAGGAGAACACTTTCCAGAACCGTGTTCGTGACTGGGTAGTAGGTATGCCCGAGACAGGATTCCTCTTCCCTGCTTTCAACGACAGAGGTGCTGACATCCATTCAAGTCTTTATTATTCTAAGGATGCCGAAGAGTTAAAAGACAGCTTTATGGACCAGCTTCTGGGTTGTCCCGTTCCCATGTCTGCCGGTGCACAGAAGGAGACTTTTCAGGTGCTTATCGAAGAAACCCTGGGCGAAACCTGCGAGCTGGAGCTGGTAAAAAATATTCACGATAAATTTCAGGAAATGGTGGCCGAACACAAGGAAGACCCCTCACCGCTCATACTGGACAAAAACGAAGTAAAGACCCTGCTTGCAGACAGCGGTGTAGCCAATGATAAGCTGGAAGAATTTGAGACCTATTATGATGTGGCTGCAAGCGAGCAGACCGAACTCTACGCCAGCAATGTATTCAACACCCGCTCCTTCGAAGTGAAGATGCCGGATGTAGTAGTAAAGGTAAGCCCTGACCGCACCGATTTAATCGAAACACGAACCATAAACGGCAGAGAATGTCTGGTCATCCCATTGGACGGCACTGTAGAAGTAAACGGTATTACCGTCCGCACAGTAAAGAAAAACGAAGACGAAACCGAATAAAATTTCATGAATCAAAAGACCTCTCACAGGCAGCCCTTGTGAGAGGTCTTATCATCTTCTACATTTGTTGTTTTATTTGATTCAGAGAATTTCGAATCCTTTCTCTTTTGAAGAAATTATCAATAGACTGAATAATGCATCTGGGTTCCATAGTCTTCAGAAGATATCCTTCCGGTCTTAATCCGGTGACACTATCCACACTTTCCTTATCATTTTTGCTGGTAAGGAACATGACCGGAACATTGGCAAACTCCGCTTCTGAGCGAATCATTTCCAAAACCTGCTTGCCATCACACACAGGCATCTCATAATCCAGCAATATCAAATCCGGACGATTGGTAGCCAGACACTTGATGGCAGTCACTCCGGAATTGGCCAAAACCACCTGATACTTATCATCCAGCCAGCCCTTGATACTACGCAACATAGCACCGGAATCATCCACCACAAGAATCTTTTTCTTTTCCTCTACGACCTCTTCCTCATGATAAGCACTGATATAATCTGCCACGTTCTTAATTGTAATAGGTTTTCTGAATACCTTCTTGATATACTCTACAGGAATTACAGGTGTCACCTTCCTCATTACATCACCGTCTCCTATCACAAATACCGGAAGCTTTTTATCTATCACCTGACTTTTGATATACACCAGTTCACCCATTATTGTATCTTCTACACTCAGCAAAACCATCTCAATCGACATGGTAATATCTTGAATGGACTCCGGGTCATTGCGAACCATTATAACAGAATGTCCTTCCTTTTCCAATTGTACTGCCAAAGCAGAAGTGATAAAGCTTTTACTTTGTTCAATAAACAAAATATTTGCCATTATGTCATCCTCTTTCGTTCTCTAGTACCTCTATCATCTCTTGCGCTGTGGTTATTATATTCTCCATATCCACATCAGCAATATAAACCCGAAGCTTCTCCATCAATATCCCACAATCCTCTGGAAGCAGGCATTCGTCAAGTCTTGCAAAAGCCGCATCTGCACTGTCCAAATCAAATCCTTCCATAGCATCACAGATTCCCTGCAGATATAATACCAACTCTTCCACAGCTGCCTTGCGTCCTTCCTGAGCAGTCGCAGCATAGGACTTCAGATATATTTTATAACTTAAATAATGCTCCAATACCCGAGGTGTTTCCTGCTCGATTGCCAAGATATCTCCCGCATTTCCAAGCCGCTCCAGATGTTCAAACTCTTTAGACAAATCCATGGCCCCAATCATTCTTGCAGTATTTTTGAGCCCATGTACCTCTATAGTATAATCTTTAATCATATTATCTGCAATGCATTGTACTATTTTTTGTGCCTTTATGTCAATCAATCGATAGAAAATTCCCAATAAATTGCAGAAAAATTCTACCCCGCCGGAATTTTTCACACCTTCCCTGACATCTACCCCGGCTATATCCGGCAAATCCTCAACTTCATTATCTTCCTCTGAAATATCTGTACCACAAGCCTGTTGCAGACTTTTTTCCTCCGGCAACCACTTCCGAAGCACTTGATAAAGCACTTCTGCCTGAATGGGTTTCATCACAAAATCATTCATCCCGGCTTCCAGAAATAACTCCTCCGTCCCCGGCTCCGTAGCCGCAGATAAAGCAATCACGGGCATTTTCTGATATCGCCCGTTCTCCATCACTCTCAACTGTCTGACAGCCTCAACACCATCCATAACCGGCATCATATGATCCATCAACACAATATCATAAGCTTCCCGGCTGATTTTCTCTAAAGCTACCTTTCCATTCTCAGCAGTATCTGTCTCCATCTGCAATGGCTCTAATATGCGCAATGCCATTTTGCAATTCATAAGATTGTCATCTACAATCAATATTTTAGCCATAGCAACAGTCCTCCTTTTCCATTATATCATTGCATTGCGGAAAAGTCTCTAATTTTCTTTAGACATCCTAAAATCTCTTAATACATTTTCTCTATGCATTCGAAAGACTGTCACTGACACATAAAGCCCCAAACCCCACCCGGTCATTGGGGTATTCCGTCTCTCCCCGAAGAGGTCTGGCCCCGGCGCGCAGATAGGCTTTCACCTTCTCCCCATACAGGAAAGGATCATTTCCCCTGACAATCCCCCACTCCATTAACAGAGCCGCCGCACCTGCGGTAATGGGCGTTGCAAAGGAAGTCCCTGTCACAGGGGCATAGCCCCCATACAAATCCGGTGCCAATATCTGCACTCCCGGAGCTACCAAATCCGGTTTGACCAGACCTGCTGTCACCACGCCAATGGTCCGCTCATTGTCTGCATATCCCCTCCCTGAAAAATCCGCATATGCACTGTATATCTCATCATATGCCCCCACAGTAATCACCTTAGCTGCGGTAGATGGTATTGTCAGGGTTACCTCAGGTGTGGGCGACAAAAAAGCCGTTCCTGCATTCCGCGCCGCACTGTCGGACAGATACAGATAATACTGCCCTGTCACCACCCGAACGGGCTCTAACACAATAGTCCATATACCGCTTCCCACATAGCCGCTCCCCACCGGCAAAAACTCCAGATACAACTCCTTTGCCACCGCATAAGGAGCCGGCTCTCCCTGAAAAGCAAGAATATAGGTCTGCTCCAGCGTCAGTGTAAATTTACCTCCATTCACCGGTGCAGTCAATTCTGCCCGCTGCCCTCCGGGAGCCACCAGATACACCCGATATTCATCACTGTAATTTTGCCAAAGCTGTAGCCGGAGATTTTTCTCATATTCTGCCACCGCCAGTTCCACTCTGACCGCCCGGGGACTCCCCACCCTTCCGTTCTCAAATACACTGCCAGCCACATGTCCTGCCGCCGCAGCTTCATTACCACTTCCCACACAAATAACCGTACGCCCAATTTCCGATGCATTATCGAGAAAACGTTCCAATAAGGAACTACCATCGTGGGCTCCATAGCTGTTACCGAAGCTCAAATTGATTACCAGAGGCATCTGAAGCTCCTCAGCCTTCCTAAGTCCCCACGTCACAGCCCGCATAAGCTCTGTAGTTCTGGGAAATCCCTGTTCTCTGGCAGTTCCCAGCTTCACGATTAGAAGCTCCGCCTCCGGAGCCGCCCCCAAATAATCGGCAACCGCATTATCACCTGCTGCAATTCCTGCCACAGCCGTTCCATGACCACTCACATCAATACTGGGTATCAGCGCAAACTGCTCCTGTGGGTCACTACTTGCAAGCGCAGCATCAATTACTGCCGCATCAAATTCTACACCTGTTCCAAAACCGGCAGGAGCCTCCCTTCCCTCCTCAGGCAAAAGCGTCTGGTCCCACAAATAACGGATTCGCGTACGCCCCTGTTGATTCCGGAAATCCTCCCTTTTCCAATCAATTCCGCTGTCCGCTACCAGAATCAACACCCCTCTACCAGTCAGATAGGGCTGCCCCAGTATTACCGGCATAAAGCATTCATTATCCTGAATCCGGACTGCCTGAGAATAAAAAAAGCGCTTGGGCATTTCCAGGTATTCAATCTGTTCCAAATCGGACACTTCATCCACCAACTCTTCCGGCACGGTCAAAATAGCATAACCCGCAATCAAGATTTCTACCCGGATATCCGGCGAAACTGTCGCTACAGCTTCTGCCAAATCCCCATGGAACTTGACAATCAGCTCCCATGTCCCATCTTCATATCCCACATTCAAATCTTCCGTCCTGATGCGCTGTGTCTCATCTGTGTCCAGCGCCAGATTTAACATATTTTCCCTTTTTTGATTCATAAAAATCCCCATCAACAGCTGTCATAGTAATCTATGCATCCATTGATGGGGACAATTATTATTCTGCAAAAAATAGTTCAAATACTTTTACTGCATCCGCCAAATCTTTACTGCCTGCTGTCTCCACTGCGGAGTGCATAGCCAGTTGAGGAAGTCCGATATCCACAGACGACACTGATACATGTGCTGTGGAAATATTGCCAAGGGTAGAACCGCCCATGATATCCGAACGGTTGGTATAGGTTTGCCATGGCACTCCGGCCTGCTGACAAAGGGCTTTCATTTTCGCTCCCGACACCGCATCCGTGGTATACTTCTGACCTCCATGATATTTAATCACAATTCCACCATTCAGATAAGGTCTGTTGGTAGGGTCTGCCTTCTCGGGATGATTGGGATGAACTGCGTGAGCATTGTCCGCTGAAATAAGAAAGCTGCCTGCAACCAGACGCTGCATCAAATGACAGCCGTCACCCTCCACACAATCCTCTGGCATGCAATCACATATCCTTTGTACCACATCCTCCAAAAAAGTAGATGCCGCTCCCTGTCTGGTGCTGCTGCCCACCTCCTCATTGTCAAACACAGCGCAAAGCGAAATATATTCCTTAGATTCAACTGTCCTAAAGGCCTTCATGGAAGAATATACACACTGCAAATCATCCAGCTTGGGAGACAAGATAAACTCGCCATTTCTGCCCACAATTCTTCCTTTGTCTCTTACATACAGGAACAAATCATGTCCCAGAATCTCCTCGGTTGTGACACCTGCTGCCCGGGCTACCTCCTCCATAAGCAGGTCCTTCGCCCCATCCTCACTACAACCGGCATATAAAGGCAACATATCCACCTGCGGATTGAGTTCCTTTCCTTTATTGACCTCCGGATTCATATGAATGGCCAGACTGGGAATTACACAAAGATCCTTATCTATATTCACAAGCTTTGTTTTTATTTTAAATTCAGAGCCTTTTTTCACCTGTACATCACCAGTAGCACTGTCCCCACAAGGCTTCTTAAGCACTGCTATCCGCCCTGCCACGGACAAGGGTCTGTCCAGCCAGCTATAGAGAATCATACCACCGTATTTCTCGGTATTCAAGGTCACATACTGCTTCTCCGACTCCTTTTCCGGATTCTCCTTTACCTTAAAAGTAGGTGAATCACTGTGGGAAGCCACCATATGAACCCCCTTCACCACTGCCCTTGGAATCTGAAACGCTATCATGGAAGAATCATTTCGGGTCACATAATATTTCCCACCGACCTGTAAACTCCATGCATCCCGCTCCTTAAGCTCACAAAACCCTTCTTTTTCTAATTCTGACTTTAGATTATCAATTACATGAAAACAGCTGGGACTTTGCTCAATAAACGTCAAAAGCCCCCTACACAAATCCTTCTCTGTCATATCACTATCCTTCTTAACCTTTTACTGTCTGTGAATAATTCCTTGAGCCAAAGCATCCACCTTTTCTTTGTCCACAAACAAACCGGCGATTGCAAGACCAAAATCAATGGCCGTTCCCATACCTCGGGATGTAACAACATGTCCGTCAATCTCTACAGGACCAGTAGTAACCTCTGCTCCCTCCAAATGACTCTCGAAACCGGGATAACAGCAAGCCTTTCTTCCCTTCAAAATACCTCGGTGACCAAAGACGCTGGGAGCCGCACAGATAGCACCTATATATTTGCCCTTCTCATAAAACGCATCCACCTGCTCCATCAAAGGAGAGAATTCCTCCAGATTCTTGGTGCCGGGCATTCCTCCGGGCAGTACCAGCATATCATACCCTGCGCAATCAATCTCACCAAAAACCTTATCCATTCCCACAGCGATTCCGTGAGAACCGATAACTGTTTTCTTGTCTGTAATAGACACCATATCTATTTCCAGCTTCAATCTACGGCATACATCCACCACCGCCAAAGCTTCTATTTCTTCGTATCCTTCTGCAAAAAAAATGGCAATCTTACTCATTTCATTTTCCTCCCTGTCTCACACTCCGCCTTCCTTAAATCAAACAGACGGATTTGACATATAGTATACAACATATGTGCTTGCGATTTCAACCTCTGCAAGAATTTATAAGACAAATCATGGCAGAAGTATTTGTTTTTTCTATAAATCATGTTATAATTGTTTTATTATACAACAGAGGTAATGACCATGGAAATTGAACGTAAATTTACATTAAAAACTATACCTGCTGATTTGGAGGAATATCCTTTTTTGCATATTGAGCAGGCTTACTTAAATGTAGAACCCGTTGTGCGGGTGCGCAAGGAGAACGACCAGTATTATCTTACCTACAAGGGAAGTGGCATGCTGGCCCGCAGCGAGACCAATCTTCCCCTCACACAGGAGGCTTATTTGCATTTGCGGGAAAAGGCCGATGGCAATATTATTTCCAAAAAGCGCTATCTGATTCCCTTAAAGAATCCTCAGTTCAAAGAGGGGTGCCCTGCGCCGCCCAGCGATTATTGCCTGACCATCGAGCTGGATGTTTTTGATGCCCCCTTTGCCCCCCTTATCATGGCTGAGGTAGAGTTTGGAAGTACAGAGGCAGCAGAAGGTTTTATCCCTCCCGACTGGTTCGGCGAAGAAGTAACCTTCCACAAGGAATATCACAATTCCTATATGGCTATGCATGGTGCTCAAGAATAATCCACTCTTGCCCTCACCGGTACCGCAGGAATATTATTCAGCGGCCTCGCAATGGAAGGCTATAACGGCAGTTACTAAATTTAAATCATGAACATGTTAAAAGGGCTATCCTGTGGCTGAGAATCTTATTTCTCCGGCCAAGGGAAGCCCTCTTTTTATTTGCTATTCAATTACTAAATTATTGGGAACTTGTTGCCTGCAACCATAGAGCTCCCCTAAATTCTGTCATACAACTTAGTCATCTTATGTATCCGCTTCGCCAGCTTCTCCGTCAAAGCATCGGACTTCATACGCCACTTCCAGTTCTCACCCAGAGTGGAGGGTACATTGATGCGGGCTGCATTATCAAGCTCCAGCCAGTCCTGCATGGGAATGATAACAATATCAGCTACACTTGCCACAGCCGCCCGAATCACTTCGCGGCACAGCTTTTTGTCCTCTTTACAATGTAAATATTTCTTCATGAAGCGAATATCCTTAGCGGGCATCTGTTTCATGAAACCTGCCATGGTATCATTGTCATGGGTTCCTGTATATACCACACAATTCTTGTCATAGCGATGAGGCAGATATTCACTCTCACCGGACGCCTCAAATGCGAACTGCATAATCTTCATATTGGGAAAACCGGTGCGCTTAACCAACCGACGCACGCTGTCTGTCATAAAGCCTAAATCTTCAGCGATAACACGCCTTTTACCAAGCTTCTTGTTCATCATCTTGAACAAATCATATCCCGGTCCCTTGACCCAATGACCACCCTCTGCGGTAGCATCGCCATAAGGCACCCACCAATATTCATCAAAACCTCTGAAATGATCAATTCGCACCACATCGTACAATTTATAGCAATGAGCAAAACGTTGCATCCACCACTCATAATCCGTACTCTTGTGATATTCCCAGTCGTATAAAGGATTCCCCCAAAGCTGACCTGTCTTGGAGAAATAATCCGGTGGACATCCCGCCACACCGGTGGGATACCCCTTTTCATCCATCTGAAACAGTTTGGGATTGGCCCATGTATCTGCACTGTCAAAGGCCACATAAATGGGAATATCACCTACAATCTCAATCCCCTTCTCATTGGCATAGCTCTTTAATGCACTCCACTGCACCCAGAACAGATACTGCTGGAATTCATAAAAATGAATCTCCTTTGCCAACTGCTTCTTATATGCGGACAACGCAGATTTCTTACGCATGCGAATGTCCTCATCCCACTCCATAAAACACACACCGCCAAAAGAATCCTTCACTGCCATATAGAGAGCATAATCCTCCAACCAGTATGCATTTTCCTCCGCAAAAGCAATATAGTCTGTCGTTTTCTTTACCGCCTTAAAACCTCTCTCATAAGCCTTACGCAAGATAACAAACCGGCTCTTATATATTTTCTCATAATTAATATATTCCGTACTGGTGCCCCAGTCGCAAGCCTCGCATTCCTCCTCAGTCAGATAGCCTGCCTCAATAAGAAGCTCCAAATCTATAAAATAGGGATTTCCTGCAAATGTAGAAAATGACTGGTAGGGTGAATCACCATAACCGGTTGGTCCCAACGGTAAAATCTGCCACAGGGACTGTCCTGCGCTATGCAGAAAATCCACAAACCGATAACTCTCTTTACCAAAGGTTCCAATACCATATGCAGATGAAATACTTGATATCGGCATCAATATCCCCTGTTGTCTCATTTCTTTCTCCTCTCAAACTACCTGCTATCCGACAACACCTGCGCCTGTTTCATAGCATACTTCTCACGATACATCATCTTGTCTGCACGTCTTGAAGTATCACTAATATCATGATCCAGACGGCTGTCATAAAGCTCATATCCACAGGCAATTCCCATTATCATCTCAGGATGTTGCGCATTACGCTCATCCACAGCTGCCTTAAGCTTCTTCACTCTCTTCTTGCAAGACTCCAGTGAAGAATGTTCGATTACCACGGAAAATTCATCACCGCCTATACGGTAACACCTTCCGATATCTCCAAAAACAGACTGAATCAGGTTTGCACACTCTTTAATATACTGGTCACCTGCATTATGTCCCAAAGTATCATTGCACTTTTTCAGATTATTTAAATCAAATACTGCTACAATACACTTCTCAACAATAAAGCTTTCCTGCGAAATATAGTCCATATATGCGGTACGATTGTACAATCCTGTCAACTGGTCATGATAAGCCTTACGCTCAAAATTCTGTGCCTGAATCCCCATTTCCATAAGCGCCTTGGCATCCCTCACTGTGAATATGCCCATCAGAAGCACATATGCAATGAATCCCGCCATTCCCACAAAGGAACTGATACTGCTGATCTTGAAAATGCCTGTATCCACAACCATCAGTATCAGACATGCAATCAACAAAATGGAATCTCTTCGCCTTTTCGCATCCCAGCCCTGCCTGTGAATTCTAAACATCATCATCCAAACTACTACCGCGCAGGCAACGAACCACTCCAGATAAATCATCCACAGCACATGACGTATATCGCGGACATCCATAAGCTGCAAAGTCAGCACAAGCACGATTCCGCCTATACTGAAAAATATCGGTGCATACCATACCTTCTCGTCGCCACCACCATTCAACTCCTTTGCAAAAAGGATAAACGGAACAACACCCAACTGTACAAAAACTAACGGAGCCAAATATAATCCGGGGAAATCCTCAAACAACATATAGAGTGCCACATTGTCCGTCAGTTTCCAAAGACTGATAACCAGTGTCAGACATCCCAATGCCAAAAGAGTCCTGTCATTTTCATTGCCTCTGTGATTATATGCAGAATAAAACATGAGAAATACACCCAGCAAACCACCAATAAAACACAAAAGCAAAGTTGGCAGCTGCTCCAACAAAACCGCCATGGCAATCTCATACTTTTCTCCAAAATAAAACAAAGGCGTCTCACCCACGACACTATTATAAATCGGTGTGGTCACCACTCTGACTACTGCACCTTCCTCATTTTCCTCTAAGGCGATACTGTTCCAGACACATCCGGGTGTCTGACCAAATGAATTATTTATAAAAGGCCTCACACGATAAACCCTGTCACCATTTACATACACATCAATATTACGATGCTCTGTATAGAAAAACAATGTCCTATACCCACCATCGACCTTATCAAAAGTAAAAGTATATTCTTCTCTGAACTCAAGAGGCGCCTGCAAATCTGCTACTTGAGTATACACATAATCATCAACTGTTTCGTACCCTGTAATAAGACTGCGCTCCGTCACATCCTTACTAAAACTCAACAAAACACCGACTACTAACAGCAGACTCAGAACAAGAAGTATTCCATAAAACTTACTAATAATACTTTTCATTTGTTCTTTCCCTCAATAATCATTAGTTACAAAAACGCAGAATCCAATACCCCTGATTCTGCGTTTATTATAACATTATTCATGACCTCTCTGCAACCATATCGGCTATTTTACCGGCTATTATTTCACCTTCTCCCAATCTTCATTTGTGGCAATTACCTCGCATACTGTAAGAATTTCTTTGCATACTGTAAAACGGATATCAAACCCTGCAAACTCCATACCGTAAACATAGTCCGGTTGCTTGTTGTAGGCCGCCCTAGGGTCCTGTTCCAGCACATGCAAAGCAGCTGTCCTCTTCTCCTCAGGTAAAAGCTGAAGCAACTCCTCCGGAAATATCACCTTTATGCCATCCTCTCTGTGAGCCTGTCCAAAGCCTCCCAAAGCTTCAGGATGTGCGTCTGCATAAGGCAGATAAGGCTTAATATCATAGATAGGTGTTCCATCCAGCAAATCAACTCCCGAAACCACCAATCGTGGGGCATCTTCCCCCTCTGATATCACTTTTTCCAGCTTTACACAGGAAAGACCAATGGGATTGGGTCTAAATGGAGAGCGAGTGGCAAATACTCCTCTTTTTTCCTTGCCGCCAAGTCTTGGAGGATATACTGTCGCCGACCAATTCTCCCGTTTGGCTGCAGAAAACTCCCATAAAAGCCACAAATGTGAAAACTCTTCTATTCCAATCAAAGCTTCCGGCCTGCGAAACTCCGGTTCAAAAACAATCTCACCCACAAGTTCACTCACCAGACCACTCTGTCTGGGAATTCCGAATTTAGTGGGAAAATCTGTATGAATTCTTGCTATAATCTGCAATGTATTTCCCTCTCTTTCCGCATTCTGACACCACAATACGCTCTATCATAGCTCACATACAATGAGCCAATGTCTGCTTCACAACCCATGGCTCATTGTATTTATGTACATTTTAGCATAAAAAATGTTTATTCCATAGATTATTTGCAGAATAAATCACTTTTCTAAGAACCTTCCGTATGATACTATGATGAGGACAAATAAAATAACCTTGTATTTTCAAGATTTCCACACTTATAATTTCATTTTCAGGCATAGCCGTGCCATCCTCGATGTCGCTTCACGACTCTCGGTCACGGACTTCGCCCTATAAAGCGAAAGGAAAAGCCAAAACACAAGCAAGCTTGGTTTTGGCTTTTCCTTTCGCTTTGCACGTCTCATGCCTTGCGTGTAAGCTGCTGACGGGAATCGGACCCGTGTACAAACTCTCAGAACCCTTATATTTATTGAATTCTTGCGTTTCCTGTTTGAGTACCTTTGAGCACTTTTGAGTACATCTTTATACAGCCGCAAACTCTTCTATTGCTCCAAGTACCTTGCGTTTTTCTTCAAGATTCTTCCTGTCCTTGTGGTATGCATCCTCAGTCATAGAAATATCTGTATGACCCATTTGCCTTTCAACAAATTTCTTGTCTGCATGATTGTCCAGCAAAATAGAACCATATGTTTTTCGTATCTTGTGTGGGGATTTGGGTATTATTCCCAACTTCTCGCATATCCGTTTTAACCTTCTCCGAAAACAGTTTGTGGTCATTCGCTCACCCCTGTCATTCGTAAAAATATATTCTCCAGAAGGATTCAATGCATTTAATTTTAAAAGAATCCATTCATATGCAGGCGGAATAACCACTTTTCTCATACCGGCTTTTGTTTTGGTCTTATCCTTAACTGCATAGATATTTGTACCCTTTTCTTTTGAATACCTGGTTTCAGTTTTATGGATTATAATATATCCATCAGCAATTGACTCATGCCTCAGACTAACAAGTTCCCCAACCCTGATTCCTGTTAAAAACATTAGCAAGATACCCAAATTCTTTACATCTTGATTTTCTTTGAGATAATTCATAATCTTCTTCATTTCAGCAACATCAAAAACTTCTTCACAATCATCTTTTGTATTGATTTTAAATTCCGCATCGGAAATGTCCAAACCAAAAAAAGCTTCTTCTATATTCCAATCAATCAATTTCCGCTTTTTTGCTCTTTTCATAAATCCTTTGGTAATACCTTTAATATTGGAAAATGCTTTTGATGTCAATTCAAACCTGGGAATTTGTTCTTCCAAAAAATCAATAATCTCTTCGTCATCAATATCTTTAATTCGCTTTTCGCCAAATTCGTCATAATGGCGGTCAAAATATTGTTGATTTCTGATATGTGTGGCTGCACAGATTTTTTTCAATTCTAACCGTCTATCATTCCATTCAGCAAAAACTTCCTTAATTTTAGGATTCTCGTCTTTTTGTTTCCAGTAGTCGATTATGAGTTTATTTATCTCATCCTCTGTTTTTCTCTTTTTCCGTACTCTTCCTTTTTCTTTGTCTGGCAAATACGTATGCCAAAACCCATCTTTGCCCTCCCACTTTGAATATGTATGCATTTCAAGATATTTGTTTTTTTCCATATCCTCAACTTGCATCCAAATTGTATCCTCATTAATTATACCAAGTTTCAGTGCCTTTTTCAACGTTTCTACATTTTTGCAACTCATTATTTTTCCTCCATTGGTAACAAGCAGAAATACATCCTGTATTTTTTCTCTTGTTTCTTTAAAAACACATTTTCAATGTGCGGTTATCAGTATCATTGTTCGAAAAGGCCCCTCCCTTTGAGGGGAGAGAACCAAACATTGTGACCAACATTTAGCTCTCTCCTCAAAAAACTTTACGGGTGTATCTTACAAGCCTTATTAGGACAGACTTCACAGCCTTTGCGCAGAATCTTAAAGCTACCATCCCTTTCAGCAATGCGCTTGAGTATTTCTACCTGCCACAACTCTTCTTCCGTACAAGGTAACACACCTTCAAAGACATCTGCATGATCTGCCATCGCCTCTGTTACGAGTTGCAAGTATGTCTCATGTCCGGGAATTGAATTGTAGTTTTCGAAAAACTCCATGCCACGAAGCTTCCTCAAGAGCTCTAAATAGATTTCGTAGTTATCCTCACAGATGCCTCTGCATGAAACTGGATCAAGACAGGCCCATATGTCATTCCCCGGCAACTCATACTCATTGCCATCAATATCTTCAACAAGATATCCTGTGAAAATCTGTTCCTCATTCTCGTCGTAGCCTATAGCTAGCTCGATGCTACACACACCCTTGCTTTCCAGTTCTTCAATTAGTTCACATTCCCCATCAAAGAAGAATGATTCCCAATCTTTATACACATTTGTATTAATCATTCTTTGGTCCTCCTGTTAGATTTTATTTTTTAAGTAGTTAGCAGCTACCTTTACTTAGCCACCTTATTACGACTGTTATTTTCCTCCTTCACATCTATATGTAAACTATTTCCTCTAAAAGTGAAGGTTTTTAGCATTTTTTGTAATCTTTTGTAACTTTTGTTAAACTTGTATAGTTTTGATGCGTTTTGCGGTCAATGATTTGTGCAACTCATCACATCCATCCTATCATTGTCTTACAATAAGTATATGGAGAAACTAAACGCTAAAAGTCGAGGTTTTTGCTGATTTGACGCATTTTCTTTGATTTTATTTTATTTCAAATTATATTTATATTTTCCATAGATACTCCACACACTCTTCTTAATTCCACATCAAAAGCAAGAGCCGTGTCTGATACCTTTATGTATTCCGGACAAATGTCATAAAGCAAATGCACACCTTTTGCGGTTTTTATTCTAGAAAGAGCTACATACAGTTGACCGCAGGCAAATGCTCGAGGATCAATATTTGCACTCTTCAATGTCATTCCTTGGGATTTGTGAATGGAAAGGGCATATCCCAATGCAAGCGGAAATCCCTTTACAATTTCTCCCTCTTTCTCAAATTTTCTTTTGAAAATTCTCACGAGCTCACCACTTGTTGTGCGAATACTAACCACATTGGGAGACACTGTTTCAACAATACCCTGCATACCATTGTAGTATTTACCCTCCGGATGATTTTTTGTCACAATTACTTTTGCACCGATTTTCACAATCAGATCATTTCCCAGGTCAATACAGGCCCCCTCCAATCTATCTAAACACTCCATATTTTTTCCATTAGCAATATTGTTATAGGGTACCAGATAGATATCATCAATCTGTTCTTCATAGTCGCAGATACGATTAAGTTCCTCATGAACCAGCTCTCCTAAACGCAATCGATTAAGATATCCCATAAATTCCCCTGAGCCACTTTGACGGATGTTCTCTATGAGATAGTGCGGAACGAATCCTGCATTCCTGTAATATACACTTTCAAAAAAATATGCATCATTTATAGGCGGGAGTTGAAGCACATCACCTGATAAAATGAGCTGCGGGACTTCGTAATTCCTTCTTAAAAGCTCTTGTACTATTTTTCCTAAATAATCCATAGCTTTTTTACCAAGCATACCGACTTCATCGATCACAATGGCATCATATCCTGCCAATCTTCGAAGCACACTGTTATAGACTATTTGGTCTTCATTATACCCAAACAGCCTGTGAAAGGTTTTTCCATTTTCATATACTTGAGCTGCCAAAGCAGTCCAAGCACATACTTCAACTGATTTTCCTTGTTTTTTGAGTTCTGCAATAATCGCTTTTGTGGTGAAAGTTTTACCAGTTCCTCCCCCATTTGCTGTGATAAACAAATTTCGCCCCAACATTGCATCATCAAAAGCAGCCTGTTGTCTTTCGTTAAGACCAAGTTCCGCAATTTCCGGTTCTTCTGCAAAAATATCCATGTCCTCTTCTTGTGAAAAAGAAAAAACTATATTATTATATATAGTTGTTTGAAAAGTTCCCACTTTTATATGCTGCGCAATATATTTTCGAACAGCTCTATCCGAAATTACTAATTCAGAATCCTTTCCATATATCTCCAACAGTGTTTTTGCAATAGATCTGGAACTATTGCCTTTTTCATACAGCGTTCTAATCAATTCATTTCGCTCCTGCTTTAGCGGACGAAGACGGTCCGCTCTTTCCTTGTTTTTTATATTTTGATAATATCCCATCCTTTCTTTAACATCGTCTGTCAGTTCTATCCGATCAATGAGTGTATCAAATCGATACACAAACTGAGTGTCATGGATATTCCTATAATTTTCCTCAACATGGTTATATGCCCTTTCGATATGAGTCATAAACTCTCTGTTTGATAAGGGTTCTGCAAATTTATTATTTAATTCAATGCATCGCAAATAAGCTTCTCTCGTTCCATACTTAAAAGAAGCCACATTAAAAGCATCGAATATGAAATTGCCACGTTTTTGCCCTTCATACCATTCCTTTGCATCAATCAAAGAAAGATATTCATCACAATATCTTTTAATATCATATCCCATCAGACCAGATACTCTAGGAGTATAATCTTCAAGTATGCTTGCTGGAGATAATTCATCTTCATAAAAGCCACATCTTCTTTCACGTTTTATAGATGCGATTTTCTTGTTTTTTTCTTTCTTCAGTTCGACATTATTCTTTATCAAAACATCTTTAGGGAGATATTTCGAATATGTTTCATCCCAATGTTTTTCAACAATTTCCTTTGCATCAATAACATTTTCCAAATTTACATAGGCAATTTTATCCAGCGTCGTTCCATTAAAGTAGCGATTTCGGTTAAAACAACCTTTATCTATGTATCCGTCCATAAGACCCATAAGCGTGGCTTGCAGCTTATCTCGTAATTCTCTGCTGGTAACAGTCTGATTAGTTACTACTCCAATTCGAAATTTCTCAACAGTTTTGCCATTCACAATTTTTCCACTTGAGAAGGTATAGTATGCAATCATAACTTTTACACCATAGCTTTCCAGTTTCTCAAAAGCTTCATCCAATGTAATGGTAGCTGCCACTTTTTCATTGTCAAAGTCCAGAAAAAAAAGGTCCTGTTGTACCCAGTCTTTCTGTATCACACCCTTATAATTCTCTATCCCTTCTGTTGAACAAACACCGGGAATAATAGAGTGACCTGATGCTAAAAAATTTACAAGTTCTTCTTTGGTAATAGTGGCAGTGTTGTGAGAGGCTCGAATGTAAATTTTGCCAATCGAATTTTCTCCCTTAGCTTTCGGTTTGGATGTAAAACCCATCGTATCGAGATGCAAGGTAACTAGATCATTCCCTTTACTCTGCTCCATTTCACATTTGTACCTTGTTTCCATTTAGACTTCTCCTTAAATATTTTTCGCATTTTTATATTAAGAGAGACAAAAAATCATTTTTAATATGGTCGATATAAATATAATTCTTTCGTCTCTCCTATTGTAACTCATCATCAAAAATGCTATTATAAAAGTTTATACACTTATATATGTAAAAAAAACGTTCTCGTCTCCCCATAAATCTTGGACTTTTTAGCAGAAATGATATATTTTCTCTCCCACTACTTATCCCTGTGCTTCGTAATAGACACTAATATGCGGATAAGTTCTTCGCAGTCTGAATGATATTTCTGAAATGTCCGATAATCAATGTAGCCTGTTTTGTGTAACAAGCGGATCCAGTAGGCAGACTCATTGGCTTCTTTTAAAGCAATACTATTCTTGCTGATAAAATCTGCGTGAGACTGTCCCCGTTCGGCTTCGGATACGTTGGCACCAACACTTGTCCCTGCTCTGAGTAGTTGTTTGGACAAAACAAATTCTTTCTTTTGGCTACACAGATACTGGTACAGTTTGACAATCTCAACAGCAAAAGCCTCTGATTTGTCTACAATTACATTGTTTGTTTCGGGATTTCTCATAAACGGTTTCCTCGCTTTCGTTATTATTTATTCAGTTGTATGATTTGGGTAATTGCGACCAAACGGTCTGATAGAAAAGAAAAAGAATACGAATCTTCTTTGCGATTTTTCTATCTGATTATATATGTAAAAAAATCACTCCAAAGTTCCTTGTTTTTAAGATTAAATTGTGAACAATTTGTGAACATTTTTCTTGAGCTATATAAATACCTATTATATCCTCTACATCATAAATATATCCTCATATATTTTATTAACTATTTTTTTAAAATGAAAGGGAATTTTGAAAATTTTTCAAAAAATTTTATTTGCTATATTTAGTAACTATTTAACATTGCTGTATACTTAATAAACCATATACTCTTGTTTTCCTTTTCAAGGGAAGGTTTTCTTATATAATTCTTGTTGAC
>CAYOGM010000046.1:0-15150 GCA_964403595.1 uncultured Acetatifactor sp.
GGGGCCCAAGCATGGTGGTGCTAATATTAAGGTTGTGGAGATGATGCGTGACATCGAGGCTAATGTGTCCAACTGGGAAAATGAAGATGAAGTACGTGCATATCTACAGAAGATACTCAACAAGGAAGCCTTTGACAAGAAGGGGCTGATTTATGGTATGGGACATGCTGTTTATTCTCTGTCCGACCCTAGAGCACAGGTGTTTAAAGGCTTTGTGCAGCAGCTGGCTTCTGCCAAGGGGCGTGATAAGGATTTTGCATTGTATTCCATGATTGAACGCCTTGCACCGGAACTCATTGCTCAGAAATCCCGCATATACAAGGGCGTTAGCGCTAACGTGGACTTTTACAGCGGTTTTGTTTACAGCATGTTGGAAATTCCTTTGGAGCTGTATACACCTATTTTTGCAATTGCTAGAATTGTGGGCTGGAGTGCACATCGTATTGAGGAATTACTTAATATGGATAAAATTATCCGTCCTGCTTATAAGAGCGTGATGGAAGTGCGGGATTACACCCCAATGGAAGATAGATAAAGTACAAAAGATAGCGCCGTCCGATTGATTTGTAGCAAATGAATCGGACGGTGTTTTGGTATTAACAAGAGTCGTTAATTATGATACAATCTAATCTTGGAGGGAAAATATGTCAGATACCGTTCATGCCTATTTGGAAGAATATGGAGACATATCGTTTGCAGAGCGTCCTATGAATGATGTGGATAGTCTGGTACTCTGTCAGCTGGCCTATTTAAAGTTTGATGGTATGGTGCCGGATGTTAAGGATGATAAAGGTTCTGTTAAACTGCGGGAGGTGGCTGCTCATCCGGACAGAGAGAAGCTTTTTGCAGATGAGCGGTTTGAAAAAGACAATCGCAGATTGTTGGATGGTATGTTGCGTGGAAGGCGCTTTGCCAATCTTAAACTGAACTGCTATATTGATGTAGTGGAGAAGGAATGGGAAACCCAGTTTGCAGCAGTTACATTTGTTTTGGATGATGGAACTATTTTTGTTGCTTTTCGTGGGACGGATGAGTCCATTATAGGGTGGAAAGAGGATTTTAACATGGCCTTTCTCGAATCTGTTCCCAGTCAGGCACTCAGCGTAAAGTATCTTAATATGGTGACCAAGCGTTTTCACAATGAATTTTATGTAGGTGGTCATTCTAAGGGAGGCAATCTGGCTGTTTACAGCGCTATGCATTGTGCACCTCACGTGCAGAAAAGGATTCGTAAGATTTACAGTCTGGATGGTCCCGGTTTTCATCCCCGGACATTGGAACGGTGTGATTATGAACGGATTGCTGATAAAGTAATTAAAATTATGCCTCATTCGTCTATGGTGGGAATGGTATTTGAATGGGATACCTGTTACCGGGTGGTGGAGGCCAGGTCCTTTGGGTTATTACAGCATAATCTTTTTAACTGGAGGGTTAAGGCGGGCGAGTTTATTCCGGCGGAGGATATCTACGAGAGAGCCAAACGCAAGAGCAGTACTTTTAATGAATGGATTGTGGCACAAGATGAGGAGCATATCCGGCTGTTTGTGGATACCTTGTATAAGGTGATATCTGCTTCTGAAGCGGATGATTTGATGGCTATTACGGCAGACTGGAAAAGCAGTATGTTGAGCATGGTAACAGCCTTGAAAGAGGTAGATGAGGAGACTGCTCAGGTGTTGCAGAAGATTATTAAGGAGTTGTTTGAGTTGGGAAGAGTTCGGAGGAGACAGCGTGTTGGCAAGTCCTTTCGTAAATTGTATAATCGAACTCTTACGGGGCAGCTGAGGCATCGGCTTCGAACCAGAAAAGTATTAAATCCCCCTTCAGAGCAGTGAATTGGGAGTCTAATCGTTCGGGATGCCATTGCACCCCGAGAATAGGAAAGGATTCATGAACGATAGCTTCAGGGCAGCCATCTTTGCAGGTTTTCTGTATGACAGAGAGTCCTTTGCCCAACAGGGAGACACATTGATGGTGGCAGGAATTAACCATGGCAGTTTCGCCATATAGAGAATACAGGAAAGAGTCGGGAAGGATACTGGTGGCGTGATACAAGTCCTTGTCAGGAGTCTGATGAAGATGAGATTCGGGCATATCCTGAACGATGGTACCACCGAAGGCAATGTTCATCAGTTGCATACCCTTACAGATGCCCAGTACGGGCAGGTTGTTGTGGAGACATAACTCCAGGGCATGAAATTGCAGAATATCCAGTTCCGTGTCAATGTTGCGGGAGCCTTTATTTTTCTGTCCGAAAAAGGCAGGGGTGATATCACCACCGCCCGGAAGGATAAGGCCATCGCAACCGGTAACTTCACCCGGATTGAGGGTGACTACAGGCTCGAAAGAATGGTTCTGAAGGAAATGCTCATAGTTGGTTGTATATTTAGGGCGACCCAGAATAGCGATTTTCTTGGATGAAAAAGAATGTGACATATAGAAGCTCCTTGGGGCTTTGTAATAATATATGCAATAAAGAGGAAATAAAATGAGTAATCAGGTAAAAGAAGAACAAGTCGTGGATAAACCGATTGAGGAGACTGAAATTGCAGTAAAGCCGGCGGGAAAGAAAAAACAGATGAAGCTGGCGGTGGGGGAACTGACGGTAGTACTTTCCTTTTTTCTGCCCATATTTATAATGTTGGTAGGTTTTGTCATCTGTGGGATTTATCCCTTTGGGGAGAGATGCTTTTTAAGTACGGATATGTATCATCAGTATATGCCCTTTTTTACGGAATTTATGAGAAGTATCAAGGCAGGAGAGGGTGTTTCTTTTACATGGAATGTGGGCATTGGCAGTAATTTTCTGGCGTTGTATGTCTATTATCTGGCAAGTCCCTTTCACTGGCTGGGATTAGCAGTACCGGAGCAGTTTTATATTGAATTTTTAAGTTATCTGGTGGTATTTAAAATCGGCCTTTGTGGGCTGACCTCTTATTTGTTCTTCTGCTATCGGGGCAGACGTATTGAGAGTGGAGCAGATGCCGAATTGCGGGCAAACAGACTGATTCATCCCAGGCTGGCGGCGTTGTTTTTCGCCATGTTTTATGCTTTGTCAGGATTTCTTGCAGCCTATAACTGGAACATCATGTGGATAGACTGTGTGGTGCTTCTGCCCTTGATTGTTATGGGACTTGAGCGTCTGGTAAGGGAGGGCAAGCCGGGGCTGTATTGTGTGACGTTGGGACTTTCTATCTACACGAATTATTATATTTCTATTATGATTTGTATTTTCCTGGTGCTGTATTTTATCTTCCTGTATTGTACGGAGCATCATCCGGTGAAAGCAGGGCGCATGGGTAGAAAGGCGAAGGTGTTGGCGCATATCCGTCCGGCAGGACAGTTTGCGCTGTATTCCCTGTTGGCAGGTGGCATGGCAGCGGCACTTTTGATTCCGGAGGTCTGTGCGATTCTGGAGACCGACTTTGGTAATTCGGAGTTTCCCAAGAAGGTAGAGACTTATTTTTCCGTACTGGATATGCTGGCCAGACATTGTGTGGCAGTTTCTGTGGAGAAGGGGCTGGACCACTGGCCCAATATTTACTGTGGTGCGGCAGTGTTTTTATTTGTGCCTTTTTATGCCATGTGCGAGAAGATTCCGGCACGGAAAAGATTTGGTATGATGGCTATTGCGGGAGTTATGCTTCTGGGCTTTAGTACCAATGTGCTCAATTTTATCTGGCATGGCTTCAATTATCCGGATTCTCTTCCCGCAAGACAATCCTTTATCTATGTTCTTGTGGTATTAATCATGTGCTTTGAAGCGTGCTGCCATATGGACAGGAGCCGTCCTGAGCGTAAGGAATATGTGGTAAAAGTATTTCTGGGTGCTGTTGCATTCATGCTTGTTGTGGAAAAATTTGCAGAGCATGAGGATATCGTGGCAGGGGTGGAGTGGCTGACACTACTCTTTATTGCATTTTATGCGTCTGCGATTTACATGGCTCATATTCATACAAGCCGAAGGTGGCAAAATGGTCTGGTGTTGGTGGTGTTGGTGGCAATCCTTGCAGAGACCGGCATTAATACCTGTTGTACCAGCATTGCCAATGTAAACCGTTCGGATTACCTGAAATATCAGGAGGATTACAAGAGACTCTATGCTTGGACAAAAGAGCAGGAAGAGGGTTTCTACCGCGTGGAGAAATTTGGCAAGAAGACCAAAAATGACGGTACACTGGCGGGGTATTCTACTGCTTCTGTATTTTCCTCTACCATGAATTCCAGGGTAAAGGATATGTATGAACGATTGGGCATGCGTTATAGCAAGGTCTTCTATGACCATGACGGAGCCACTGCATTTGTATCTGCGCTTTTGAATGTAAAATATATGTTTGCGGAGTCCGAGGACTATGCAAGCAATGTCTATCAGATTTGTAACAGTAGCGAGGGTGTGACTCTGTATGAAAATGTGTATAGTCTGCCTTTTGGATATGTGGCACCCTATGAGTATGATTTGCCCGAGGGCTTTGGAGGCAGCGGCTTGCGCCTGCAAAACCAGATGCTACATGATTTGGGGATTGAAAAACAACTGTTCACTCGTTGTGAATCCGATGCGTCCGGCGATGGTGTGGTGTTTACCGCACCGGAGGATGGTGTTTACTATGGAATCGTTACTGCCGCAGGTACTTCAGAGGTGAAGCGCATGGGTGCAGGAACAGATGAAATAGAGTACAAGAATTTAAAGGATGGAAGCATTCTGCATCTGGGAGGCTTACAGAAGGGAGATTTCATCAGTCTGACCAATGATAACGAAGATGATACCACCAAAAACATCTGCGTTGACATCTATCGGATGGACGAGCAGGTGTTGCAGGAGGCCATTAGTATTTTATCCGCCAATCATATGGAAAACGTAACCTACGATGCCAATAACCTGTCTGGTACTATTACCTTGCAGGAGGCAGGCCGTGTAATTCTTTCCGTTCCCTACGAAAAGGGATGGACTGTGACAATAAACGGAGAGGAAGCAGAACCTGCACTATTCGGCGAGAGCCTCATGGCCTTTGACTTGCAGGCAGGAGAGTATGAATTGGCAATGCATTATGTGCCTTATGGTAAGTGGGCAGGTATTGCAGTGAGTGTGGTGAGTGTGATTGTGTTTACGGGGATTATGTGGTTTAGGAGAAGAAAATCATAGAAATTATTATTTTACATGTATTGCTTTTGGGGTTGAGCGACAGTTGATATAATGCAAAAAGAACAAAAAAAGAAAAGTTTTTGCACTTGACTGCAAAAACTTGAAAAAAACTATTTTTTTTGTTATAATTGACATAGTGAATAGGGGGTGGCAAGATGAATTCGACTCATGAATTGAAGAAAAGGGATTTTTATTTAAATAAATTAATCGCGTTTAAAGATATGGAGTCGGTTAAGGTGGTTACAGGTATCAGGCGTTGTGGAAAGTCCAGTGTACTTAAGCTGATGGTTGCCCACCTGTTAGAAACTGGTATATTGGCAGAACAAATCATTGAAATGAATTTTGAATCCTATGATTTTAAAAATATGACAGTGGATGAATTTTATAGTTATGTAAAAGAAAGATGTGTTCCGGATAAGAGAATGTATCTTTTTTTGGATGAGGTTCAAAGGATTGAGGCATGGGAAGATGCAGTAAATGCTTTTCGTGTGGATTTGGATTGTGATATTTATATAACAGGTTCCAATTCATATTTATTATCTTCTGAGTATTCCACTTATCTATCGGGTCGTTGTGTTGAAATAAAGATGTTACCGCTTTCATTCCGTGAGTTTATATATTTTCATGGGTTTGAAATAAAAGAAATCAGAAGTGTTCTGGGAGGAATTCGTAAACAGCTTTTTGATAAAAATAATGAACAGTATGAGCTGAGAGAAGTTTTTGATGCGTATCTTAAATTTGGTGGAATGCCGGGAATTGCAGATGTAGGATTCGATCAGGAGAAAGCATTAATCTTATTGGATGGGATTTATTCCACTGTAGTTGTCAGAGATATATTGGAGAGAGAAAAACGCAGGGGTCAGCAGAAAATCACAGATTCAACATTGCTTAGAAAAATAATTCTTTTTTTGGCAGATAACATAGGCAGTAATATTTCTATTAATTCTATTGGTAATACTTTGGTAAATGAGGGATTGTTAGAGGATGGAAAACGTAAGGGTGCACCAAGTGCCCATACAGTTCAGGCATATGTGGACGCATTGTTAGAATCTTATATTTTCTATGATATTAAGAGGTTTGACATTAAAGGGAAAGAGTTTCTTCGTACTCTTGGAAAGTACTATATTGTAGATATCGGACTTAGAAATTATTTACTTGGTTTCAGAAATCGTGACACAGGTCATGTATTGGAAAATGTTGTATACTTTGAATTAGTACGTAGAGGATATGATGTGGCTATTGGTAAAGTGGACAATATAGAAGTCGATTTTGTTGCAACAAATGCAGATGAGAAGCTTTATGTGCAAGTTACAGAATCAATGACGAGTGAAATTGTTCGGGAAAGAGAATTGACTCCGCTTCAAAAAATTAAGGATAACTATGAAAAGATAGTTTTATCACTTGATACTGGATTGGATAATTCTTATGAGGGAATAAAATCACGAAATATTATTGAGTGGTTACTTGATTGAATTCAGGTACATTTATTGGACTATAAAAATGATACCTTCTTATCAGAGAGAAGCAAAACGCTTCCTCCGGTAAGAAGGTATTTTTATTTCTTCATTGGCGGAAGCCCACGATACAGGAGGACAACATATCATGAAAAACACAACTTTTATCTTCATAACTGCAATACTGGTATCTATTATTGCATTCTGCATTGCCGGTACGGTTGAGGGGCATGAGTCGGGAGCAAGTGCGGCGGAGGAAGCTTTTTATAAGGAGCAGGAGGCGCGGCTTTTGCAGGATACGAAAGCTTATCTGAGTGAGTTGGGGTTTTCCAACAGTGGTGTGACTTTGAACCGCATTGTGGACGCAGAAGGGAAACGTGAATATACATTCACGATTCATCACAGCCGTATTGACAAGATGGATGCGGCAGGCCGCAATGACTTGGCGCAGCAGTTAGCCGATAGAGAAGTTTACATTTTGGACGCGGAGGGAGCAGAGAAGTGCATTATTCACTATGATTTTTTGATTCTGTAAGAAAAGGTTAATTCTATAAGTTATTTATAAAATTCACATGACATTTGCGCTAAATAGGGGTATACTCTTAGTAGATTATTTTTAGCCTCCAGAGGCATCGAAAGGAGTTTTGCATATGTCATTTATCCCCAGACCACAAGAGATTTATAAACATTTTAAAGGGAATCTGTATCAGATTACAGCTGTGGCACAGCATACGGAGACAGACGAGCTTTTGGTTGTGTATCAGGCGATGTACGGAGATTTCAAGACCTATGCCAGACCGCTGGAGATGTTTTTGAGTGAGGTAGACAGAGAGAAGTATCCGGATGTGGAGCAGAAGTATCGCTTTGAATTGCAGGGCGGAGATTCTGCGAGACAGAAGGAGCGCGAGGGCGCATCGCAGGAAAATGCCGCTGGATTGGCAAACAAACAGCCGGTGGAAACTGTCACTGAACCGGAAAACCTGGAGTCTGCGGCAACCGACGTGCAACCAATAGAAGCGGATGAAGAACCAGCACCTTCTGTTGAAGCTTTCACGGAAGAGGAGTTGAAATTAGACCCCTTGGTTCTTGAGTTTCTGGATGCGGACAGCTACGAGCAGCGTTTGAACATTCTGGCAGGTCTTCATCATCGCATCACGGATGACATGATTACCACCATGGCGGTGGCGTGTGATATCGAGGTGCCGGAGGGAGAGACAGAGGCACGTTTTGCTTCGCTTAAGTCCTGTCTCATGACGCTGGAGAAGTACGAGTGTAATCGTCTGTTTTAGGCCGTGGCCCTTCTGATACAGGTTCGGAAGGGAGGGTGTATGGCTACGGTAATGCAGGCGAAGAATAAGAATTCTAATAAAACACACAATAAAATGGTAATCGGTGTGTCGGCAAGAGCCCTTTTTGATTTGACCAAGGAGCATGAAATCTACGAAAAAGAAGGTGTGAAGGCTTACTGTGACTATCAAATTACTCATGAGCAGGAGCCTTTGGCACCCGGCCCGGGATTTGGTTTGATTCGCTCACTACTGGGGCTGAATGCCTTGGGAAAGGGAGATTTGGTAGAGGTTATCATTATGTCGCACAACAGCCCGGATACGTCTCTTCGGGTGTTCAACACCATCAGACATTATGGGCTTTCAATAACCAGAGCGATTCTGGTAAGCGGTGCGTCTTTGGCACCATATTTGGAGGCTTTTCACACGGATTTGTATCTGTCTGCCTGTGAGGAGGATGTGCAGAGTGCCATTGACAGCGGTATTGCCGCAGGGATTATCTGTACAGAACCGGGTGGAAGCTTTGATGCGGTGGCTGTAGGGCAGCCCGGCCCCATTCGTATTGCATTTGATGGAGATGCAGTGCTTTTTACCGATGAGTCGGAACTGATTTTTAAATCCAGAGGGCTTCATGCCTTTGAGGAAAATGAGGAGAAAAATGCCAGAAATCCTTTGGCAGAGGGACCTTTTGCCAATTTCCTGCGAAAGCTTTCCGATTTGCAGGAGCTTTTGAGAGAAGAGGATGGGGGATGTCCTATTCGCACGGCGCTGGTGACTTCCCGAAGTGCTCCGGCTCATGAAAGGGTGATTCGTACGCTTCGCGCATGGAATGTGCGCGTGGATGAGGCTTTTTTCTTGGGAGGTTTGGAGAAAAAGGCGGTGCTTGCGGCCTTTGGTGCCCAGATTTTCTTTGATGACCAATCTGTACACACTCAGAGCGCGGCGGAGGCAGTGCCGGCGGCGCGAGTGCCTTATCGTAAAAAGAATAGGAGAGAAAGTATTTCCAATGAAGTATCAGACAATCGTGCCTGCTGAGTTTGTAGAGCGGACTAATCGGTTTGTGGCATGGGTGAATTTGAATGGCGAGCGTGTGAAAGTGCATGTAAAGAATACAGGGAGATGCCGGGAGCTTCTTATTCCCGGAGTGAAGGTGTGGCTTGCAAAAAGTGACAGTCCGAATCGCGCTACTGCATATGATTTGGTGGCGGTTTGCAAGAATGGTCACACGATTAATATGGATTCTCAGGCACCCAATAAGGTGGTCGGAGAATGGCTTCTTACAAAGGAGCTGTTCCCCGACCTTGTTTGCGTTCGCCCGGAGACTACCTATGGCAAGTCCCGCTTTGACTTCTATGTGGAAACGGAGAAAGAAAAGGTATTCATAGAAGTAAAGGGGGTGACCTTGGAGCAGGAGGGCGTGGTACGTTTTCCGGATGCTCCTTCAGACCGGGCAGTAAAGCATGTGGAAGAGCTGATTCAGGCGAAAAAAGAGGGCTACAGGGTTTGTGTTATTTTTGTGATTCAGATGAAAGAGGTCAAATATTTTCTGCCCAATTGGGATACCCACAAGGCTTTTGCGGAGGCTTTGACGAAGGCGCGGGCAGAAGGTGTGGAGATTTATGCCTATAGTTGTGATGTAACACCGGATTCTCTCAGCATCCGGGAGCGGGTGCCTGTGTTTATGCGGGAGGATGATGTATTGGCGATTGCTATCCCACAGCAAAGAGTCACCGCAGAATGCGTTCCGGCAGAGAATATAAATATTTTATCCAATCCTAATAAAAAATTAAGAAAAGGAGACCTATTTTCTATTTCACAATTGCTCTTAAACTGGTATGATAGGAACAGGCGTATTTTACCATGGAGAGAAGAACCCACGGCATACAGGGTATGGGTATCTGAAATCATGCTCCAGCAGACCAGAGTAGAGGCGGTAAAGCCCTATTTCGAGCGGTTTATGAAGGCTTTACCGGATGTGAAGGCTTTGGCAGAGGCGGATGAGGAGACCTTGCTTAAGCTTTGGGAGGGATTGGGTTATTACAATCGTGTACGCAATCTCAACAAGGCTGCCATTCAGGTCATGGAGCAGCATGGAGGTGAACTTCCGGCAGATTATGAGGAGCTTCTTAAATTATCAGGTATCGGCAGTTATACTGCAGGAGCCATTTCCTCTATTGCCTATGGGTTGAAGTATCCGGCAGTGGATGGTAATGTGTTGAGAGTGCTTTCACGTATCCGCATGGATGAGCGGTTGATTTCCGATGCCAAGGTAAAGAACGCAGTGGAGAAGGAGCTTGTGGAAGCTATGCCTGCTGACAGACCCGGAGACTTTAATCAGGCTATGATGGAGCTGGGGGCTACGGTTTGTATGCCGAATGGTGCACCACACTGTGAAGAGTGTCCGGTGGCAAAGATTTGTATGGCTCATGGAACCGGAACGGAGCTTCAATATCCTAAGAAGACATCTGCCAAGAAGCGTACCATTGAGAAGAAGACGATTCTGGTTATCCGGGATGCTGAAAATACTGTGGTGCGGAAACGCCCGGGAAAGGGTTTGCTTGCAGGAATGTATGAGTTTCCGAGTTTAAGCGGATATTGCACAGCGGAGGAGGTTGTGGAATATCTTACAAGGAGTGGGCTTAAGACCATAAGAATCCAGCCATTGGAGGATGCCAAACACATTTTCAGCCATAGAGAGTGGCATATGAAGGGGTATATGGTCAGAGTGGATGAGCTGGAGCCTTCACAGACTACAGAAGAGACGGCGGATTGGATTTATATTCAGCCGGAGGAAACGAGAGAGCGTTTTCCCATTCCGGCGGCTTTTACGGCTTACACCAAAGTGCTGAGCATCAGGCTTGGCAAGGAGAATTTTGAGGAGGAATAGTATGAAACTGTTATCTGTTGCAATCCCTTGCTACAACTCAGAGAATTACATGCGCAAGTGTGTAGAATCTCTTCTAGTAGGTGGGGAGGACGTGGAGATTCTGATTGTTAATGATGGCTCCAACAAGGACCGCACGGCAGAGATTGCTGATGAATATGCGGCAAAGTATCCTACAATTGTCAAGGCTATCCATAAGGAAAACGGTGGCCACGGTTCGGCAGTAAACGCAGGCATTGCCAATGCAACCGGACTATATTTCAAGGTGGTTGACAGTGATGACTGGGTTAAGAAGGAAGCTTATTTACAGATATTGGATAAATTGAGAGAGCTTGTGGGCGGAGATAAGGTGCTGGATATGCTTATCAGTAATTTTGTCTACGAGAAGGAAGGCGAGAAGCGCAAGAAGATTATGCATTACAAGCATATTTTTCCGCAGGAAGAGATGTTTACCTGGGCGGATTGCCATCATTTCAGAAAGGGGCACTATATTCTGATGCATTCGGTGATTTTCCGTACCAAGCTTTTGAAGGATTGTGGTTTACAGCTTCCGGAGCATACCTTTTATGTGGATAATCTCTTTGTGTTTGAGCCATTGCCCTATGTGCATAACATGTATTATATGAATGTGAATTTTTATCGTTACTATATTGGCAGAGAGGATCAGTCTGTCAATGAACAGGTGATGATTGGGCGTATAGATCAACAGCTTTTGGTTAATTACCGTATGATTGATTATCTGGTGGAGCACAAGCATGAGATTCTCAAGAATAAGCGTCTGTATCAGTACATGCGCAATTATCTGGAAATCGTACATACAGTGTCTTCGGTATTGCTTATTCGCTCCGGTACAGAAGAGCATTTGGAGAAGAAAAAAGCCCTTTGGAAATATTTGGGGGATAAGGATCAAAGGCTGCATTTTTATATGAGACATGGAATTATGGGAGGAACAATGAATCTGCCCGGCAAGAGTGGCAGGCAGATATCTGTGAATGCGTACCATCTTTGTCAGAAAATCTATAAATTTAATTAGCGGAAATATGCTTTTACGTTGCAAAAAACCTCTGCATCACTATTGATTAGTATGCAGAGGTTCTTTGCTGTTAATTTATACCACTTCGGGATTGATTTTGGATTTGGCTTTTCTGCGTTGCAGAGCAGTGCGGAGAGCTATCACCAATTCAGTGCGATAAACCAAAACATACATTATATATGACATGGCAAAAGCGGTAATCATATCAAAAACAGAATGTTGCTTGATAAGCACTGTGGCTAGAATAATGGAGACTGCCAGTACAAAGGAGGCACCTTTAATCCATTTTTTGTTGGACAAAACCTTGCTGTGGGTAATGGCTAAATGTGCACCAATGGAATTGTACACATGAATGCTGGGCCACAGGTTGGTGGGGGTATCTGCCATCCAAAGCCCTTGTATCATTTGGGTGAAAATATTATTTCGGGGCATCTCTGTCAGACGCAGATGATGTCCGTTGGGCCACAGGGTAGAAATCACCAGAAAAACTGTCATACCTGTAGCAAGGAAGATACAGGACTTATAGTATTCATTTTTGTCTGTGAAAAATAGCAAGAGAATCGCGATTGCTACATAGCCGAACCACATAAAGTAGGGTACGACAAAAACTTCACAGAATGGTATATAATCATCAATTTTCATGTGGATAACCTGATAATTGGTGGTTACGGTCTGTTCCAGATAACTGAACCATAGCCAGTATATGATGCCATAAACAATAAGTGGCACTGCGTGGCGATACTTTGCCCAAAGGTCTTTACATTTTTTCATATTCTCCTCCGTGTCGGGATTATCCGAACAATATACAGTATAAGGCAAATTGGCAAAAAAGCAATGAATTTTTGAAAATCTTTATCAATCTTAAGAATTTTACATTTTTAAAAAATAGGACTTCCTATTTGACAAAATTTGTATTATAATAAGTTTCGGATGGTTTTTATACCGTCTAAGACACATCAATGTACAATCTGCGATAAATCCCAAAGAACAAGAAAATAACAATATGTATGCACGGCTATCAGTCTGTGCAGGGAGGTATATATTATGAGAGAAAAATACGAATCACTTGCTTTGCAGCAACTGAAAGAGCTCGCGAAAGTGCGTGGATTAAAAGGAACTTCCACAATGAAGAAATCGGAGCTTGTGGAGGCAATGTTGGCGGAGGATGCTCGTGAAAAGGCGGCTGAACAGCCTGTAGCGGAGGCACCTAAGACCTATACATCATCTGGAGAAGAGGATTCAAGAGCGGCCAGACTGCAGAGTGATGACGCAGCATCTAATAAGGAATTGGACAGTGGTCTGGAGGCAAGCGGTATTTTGGAGGTTATGCCGGACGGATATGGATTTATTCGTTGCGAGAATTATCTCCCCGGTGAAAATGATGTGTATGTAGCACCCAGCCAGATACGCAGATTTGGCTTGAAGACAGGTGATATTTTGTGTGGCAATAAGCGTGTGAAGACTCAGCAGGAGAAGTTCAGTGCACTTTTGTTTGTAAAGTCGATTAACGGTTATACTCCTGAGGAGAGCGCCAGACGTATGAATTTTGAGGATATGACTCCTATTTTCCCCAATGAGCGCATTAATCTGGAGACTCCCGGTTGTGGTGTATCCATGAGAGTGATGGATTTGGTGAGCCCTGTAGGTAAGGGACAGCGTGGTATGATTGTATCACCGCCTAAGGCAGGTAAGACTTCCTTGCTTAAGGAAGTGGCAAAGTCAATTTTGCGAACCAGTCCTCATATGCATATGCTGATTCTTCTGATTGATGAGCGTCCCGAGGAAGTTACCGATATCAAGGAGGCAATTGTAGGAGACAATGTAGAGGTAATTTACTCTACCTTCGATGAGCTGCCTGAGCATCATAAGCGAGTGTCCGAGATGGTAATTGAGCGTGCAAAGCGTCTCGTTGAACATAAAAAGGATGTGGTAATTCTGCTTGACAGTATTACACGTCTGACCAGAGCATACAATCAGGTTGTACCCCCCAGTGGACGTACCTTGTCCGGTGGTCTTGATCCTTCAGCGCTTCATATGCCCAAGAGATTTTTTGGTGCTGCGCGTAACATGCGTGAGGGTGGCAGTCTGACTATCCTTGCTACGGCTCTTGTGGAGACCGGAAGTAAGATGGATGATGTGGTTTACGAGGAGTTTAAGGGAACCGGTAACATGGAAATGGTACTGGACCGTAAGCTTTCCGAGAAACGTATTTTCCCTGCAATTGACTTGGCCAAGTCCAGCACCAGAAGAGAGGATTTGCTGCTCAATGCAGAAGAGCTTGAGGCGATTAATATCATGCGTAAGGCTCTGAACGGCCTGAAGCCGGATGAGGCTACAGACCGCATTCTGGATATGTTTGCCCGTACTCGCAACAATGCAGAATTTGTAAATATGGTCAAAAAGAATAAATTCATCTAAAAAATAAATTTATTTAGAAGAATAAATTTGTTTAAAATATTTTAAATTAGGTATTGCATACAGCCTGGCTCTGTGTTACAATAATACCGCTGTTTGTGGTTCCATAAGCAGTGCGGATGAGAACATAGAACTATTACATGAATTTTAATAGAGAGGTGAAAACATGAGAGAAGGAATCCATCCCGAGTACTATCAGGCAACCGTTACCTGCAACTGCGGTAATACTTTCGTGACCGGTTCTACCAAACCCGAGATTCACGTGGAGGTTTGCTCCAAATGTCATTCATTCTACACCGGCCAGCAGAAGACTGCTAGAGCTGATGGACGTATTGATAAGTTCAACAAGAAATACGGCGTTAAATAAGAATGCAAGCGAAAGGTTGAGGTATTTCTATCTCAACCTTTTTTGTTAAATTATGAAATAGGAGTAGCTATGGCAAAAAAGAAATCCACCCATTATTCCGGTATTGGCGGTCAGGCCGTTCTGGAAGGTGTTATGATGAAAAATAAAGACCGTTATGCGGTTGCTGTGCGCAAACCCGATGGCGAGATTGCGATTGAGATTGAAAGCTGTAAGGAAGCCGATGGAAGCAAATGGAAGAAGCTGCCCTTTGTTAGAGGAGTTTTTAATTTTGTGGACTCCATGGTGCTGGGGATGAAGGCGCTGAATTATTCTGCGTCCTTTTATGATGAGGAGGATGCCAAAGAAAACAACAAGGCCAAGAAGGAAAGTAATGAGAAGCTGACCACTATCCTCGTAACGCTTCTTTCCATCGCCATGGCAGTGGGACTTTTCATTGTGTTGCCGTATCTTTTGTCTGCATTTATGGCTAATTATATTCGTAATGATTCTCTCATTGCAATAGTGGAGGGCTGTATTCGCATTTCGATTTTCCTGCTTTATGTGTGGGGAATCAGTGCCATGCAGGAGATTA
>CAYOGM010000046.1:15160-18276 GCA_964403595.1 uncultured Acetatifactor sp.
CGCAGAACATAAATGTATCAATTGTATTGAAAAGGGCCGTCCTTTGACAGTTCATAATGTTATGCGAAGCTCCAGATTGCATAAGCGTTGTGGGACAAGCTTTATTTTCTTTGTGTTGATTGTAAGTATTGTTTTGTTTTTCTTTATCCGTGTGGATAATGTGTTATTGAAGGTGTGTTTGCGAATCCTGTTGATGCCTGTTGTGGCAGGTATCTCCTATGAGTTGATTCGTTTGGCGGGCAGAAATGATAATATTATTATTAAAATTCTTTCAGCCCCCGGCATGTTGATTCAACGCATCACTACCCAGGAGCCTGACAAAGAGATGGTGAAGGTTGCCATTGCAGCGGTTGAAGCAGTGTTTGACTGGAAGGCTTATTTGAATGAGGCTTTCGGTTATGAAGTGGATGACAGCTGGCTGGTGGATGGTTCTGAGGAGGAAGAAGCTTCTGAACCCGCTGAGAAAGAGTTTGCCGGAGCTGATTCAGATTATGCAGAAAATGTTGCTGCTGTGGAGGAGTCATGACCTACGCAGAAACTTATAAGCAAGGCGCGAAAATGTTAGAAGAAGCCGAGGTTCCCGAGGCGGCACTGGATGCCAGACTGCTTCTGGAATATGTCTGTGACACCAATCGGAATACCTTGTTGGTGCATGGAGACCGTGAGGTGACGGATGCTGAGGCTGTCAGGTACGAAGAGGTGCTCTCTGCGCGTGCGAGACGTATTCCCATACAGCAGATTATGGGGATGCAGGAGTTCATGGGACTGGAATTTACAGTCAATGAGCATGTGCTGATTCCGAGGCAGGATACCGAAATTTTGGTGGAGGAGGTCTTAAAACACCTTCATGACGGTATGCGGATTCTTGATATGTGTACCGGAAGTGGCTGTATTCTGGTAAGTTTGCTACACTACAGTAACGATTGTAGTGGTGTGGGAGCAGACCTTTCTACAGAGGCTCTTGCCGTTGCCCGTAGCAATGCAGAGAAGCTTTTGCACCCGGATAAGTCGATAGAGTTTATACAGAGTGATTTGTTTGAGAAGGTCACCGGTAAGTTTGAAATCATTGTTTCCAATCCCCCTTATATCAGGCCGGATGTCATTGAGACACTGATGCCTGAGGTGAGAGACCATGAACCGATGATGGCTCTTGACGGCGGCGAGGACGGACTGGATTTTTACCGTGAGATAGTAACCGGAAGTAAGGAGTATCTTGCCGGTGGTGGAATGCTGTTTTTTGAAATCGGCTATGACCAGGGCGAGGCTGTGAAGATGCTTATGGAGCAGGCTGGTTATGTAGAGGTAAATGTGGTGCAGGACTATGCAGGACTGGACCGTGTGGTGTATGGAACCCTCTCTTAGAAGGTTGCCATATTTTTACAGATATGTTATTGTATGTTTTGTTTGAGATTAGAGAGCAGAGAGGTTCAATATGTTTGACAAGCTGGAAGATTTGTTAATTCGTTTTGAGGAAATCATGGGTGAGCTGAATGAGCCCAATGTTACAAGCAATCAGGATCGTTTCAGAAAGCTCATGAAGGAGCAGAGTGACCTGACTCCCATTGTGGACGCTTATAAAGAGTACAAGAACTGTAAGCAGGACATCGAGGACTCCATTGCAATGCTGGAGGAGGAGAGCGATGAGGAAATGCGAGACATGATTAAGGAGACCTTGAATGAGAGCCGTAATCGTGTGGAGGAGCTTGAGGGCGAGCTTAAGATTCTGCTTTTGCCCAAGGACCCTAATGATGACAAGAACGTAATCGTTGAAATTCGTGCAGGTGCAGGCGGTGACGAGGCTGCATTGTTTGCGGCTGAGATTTATCGTATGTACGTGCATTATGCGGAGGGCAGACGCTGGAAGGTAGAGACCATGAATGTGGACGATATCGGTATCGGCGGAATGAAGGAAGTACAGTTCATGATTACCGGTCAGGGTGCGTACTCCGTAATGAAGTATGAGAGTGGTGTACATCGTGTACAGCGTGTTCCCGAGACCGAGAGTGGCGGACGTATTCACACCTCCACCATCAGTGTAGCTGTAATGCCTGAGGTTGATGAGGATATTGATATCAAGATTGAAGATAAGGACATCCGTATTGATGTAATGCGTGCGTCCGGTAACGGTGGACAGTGCGTAAATACCACTGACTCCGCAGTTCGTCTGACCCATTACCCCACCGGTATTGTGGTGTACAGTCAGACGGAGAAGTCACAGCTTCAGAATAAGGCAAAGGCTTTCGCATTGCTGAAGGCCAAGCTTTACGACATCGAGCAGCAACAGCGTCACGACGCTGAGGCAGAGCTGCGTCGTAGCCAGATTGGTACCGGCGACCGCTCCGAGAAAATCCGTACCTATAACTTCCCTCAGGGCCGCGTAACCGACCATCGTATCGGCCTGACTCTGTACAAGCTGGATAAGATTATGAACGGAGACATTCAGGAGATTCTGGATTCCTGTATCGCAGCCGACCAGGCAGCTAAGCTGGCAAAGATGAATGAGAACTAGGGAAGATAGTGTGACTTTTAGGACGAGTTGAGAAATTGAATAGTTGAGATATAGAAATTTAGAAGCCTTACCTTGACTTTAAGTTGTTAAGGTAAGGCATTTCTATTAGGGAAAGTATGGAACGTTTGCAAACATGAAGGGATAGATTAGAAAAAAGTACTGTGTAGAGACAAAGGGGAATGGTTGCAAAGCATGAATAAAGATGCTGCTATTATTTAGTGGAATATTGTTATTATTACTATAAATAGTGAGAGAGGAGAATGAATATGTATTGCTCAAATTGTGGAAGTGAAATTGGAGAAAATCAATCTTATTGTAATGAGTGTGGTAACATTATCAAAACTTTTGTGATTTCACTGGATGAATGTCGAGACTTTTGTGAAAATATAGCTCATTGTCAGTATCGTAAAGCGTATTGGAGTCAGATTACAGTAAAAAATGCAGTTAAATCTCAGATTACGGAGAGTTGTAGCAATGTTGCAGTTCTCCGTAAATTTTTTATAGTAAATTTCAAGATTACTAAAGCTGCAAATTGATATTTAATTTTGTGTAGATATAAGATATAATATAATCAGAAGAAGGTTAATGCGTTTGGAGGTGTGAGCAT
>CAYOGM010000047.1:0-17782 GCA_964403595.1 uncultured Acetatifactor sp.
TGACTCCGCAGCAGCTGTAAATCAGCTTGGCTTCGGTGACAAGATGAGCCACATTTCCACCGGTGGCGGAGCGTCTCTTGAGTTCCTTGAGGGCAAGGCCCTTCCCGGTGTAGAGGCAGCAGACAATAAATAAGCAAATAGATAAGCATAAGTAATTTTAGAGCAAGCCTGTAAATTTGTTAAAAAATTTACAGGCTTGTTAAAAAAAACACAAATAAGTCTTGCATTGGGCATCTAAAAGCGTTATAATGTAAAAAGTGAATATCATTTGTAGTAAGTCAGAAAAATTCAGAATCGAGGGCAAACATATGGCAAGAAAAAAGATTATTGCCGGCAACTGGAAGATGAATATGACTCCCAGCGAGGCAGTTTCACTGATTGAAACATTAAAACCTTTGGTACAAAATGACGAGGTGGACGTAGTTTTCTGCGTACCTTCCATCGACATCATTCCTGCTGTAGAGGCTGCAAAAGGTACCAATATTAATATTGGTGCACAGAATATGCATTATGAGGAGAAAGGTGCTTTTACAGGAGCAATTTCTGCTAATATGCTGAATGATGCAGGTGTAAAGTATGTGATTCTCGGACATTCCGAACGTCGTGAGTATAATGCAGAGACTGACGAGACAGTAAACAAAAAGGTATTACAGGCCTTTAAACATGATATTACGCCTATTATCTGTTGTGGTGAATCCCTCACCCAGAGAGAACAGGGCGTTACTATTGACTGGATTCGTAAGCAGATTAAGATTGCACTTTTGAATGTGCCGGCAGAGCAGGCAGCAACAGCTGTAATTGCTTATGAGCCTATTTGGGCTATCGGAACAGGTAAGGTTGCAACAACCGAGCAGGCGCAGGAGGTTTGTAAGGCTATCAGAAATTGTATTGCTGAGCTTTATGATGCGGTGACTGCTGAAGCAATCCGCATTCAGTATGGCGGTTCTGTGTCCGCTGCAAGCGCACCTGAGCTGTTTTCACAGCCCGATATTGACGGCGGTCTGGTAGGTGGTGCATCTTTGAAGCCCGATTTCGGACAGATTGTGAACTATAAGAAATAAGTTTCTATGATTGTAAGTTATACTGAGTGAAAAATCCCTGTGTCGCAGATTGAAATGCACACAGGGATTTTTGCATAAAATGTATTAGTGAATTTTGGATAGTATTTTAAGGGAGAATACTCTTTACAGGTTTGTTTTGGTTGTGTTAAAATATGCAAAAGCAATGATTTCTATATATTCTTTATTTCTGAATTCTAAACTGCGTCATGCAGTGTCTATGAACTCTTTGCTTATATACCCCTAAAAATCAAGCAGGGAGGTAGACATCTTCCTGCACCACAGAAAGGAAGAACTGAATGATGGAAAAGAATGAAGAAGTAATGCTGCCCGCAGATTATGAGATGAACCTTAGTGATTTTGCCCTGTTTTTATCGGTTATGAAGTATCGAAAGGCTTATCAGAATACGTTGAGCATTGTGTTGAATGAGGATGATTTGGAGTTGACACAGGTAAAGGTAGAACAGGTGGTTTTGAACAAATCAGGAAAACGAGCCATCCGCTTGGATGCATGGGCGATGGATAATAAGAACCGCCAGTTTAATACAGAGATGCAAAATGATACATCTGCTGATGATATAAGGAAGCGGGCAAGATTTTATCAGGGACTGATGGATTCTCCCATATTGAAATCTGGGAAGGAGACCAAGTACAAAGAACTGCCTTGTACTACTATCATCTTTATTACTCAGGAAGATATCTTTAAAAAGGACTTGGCGATGTATACCTTTACGGAACAGTGTGAGGAAGTGGAAGGGCTGCATTTGGAGGACGGAACCACTAAGATTTTCCTAAATATGAAGAGCAAGAATGGAAGGCCGGAGCTTGTGAGTCTGCTACAGTATATGAAGGATACCCGATTGGATAATCCGGAAATCATTGTGCAGGATGAGCGAATAAAAGAGATAGACAATATTGTGACTGAGGTAAAGCAATCAGAAGAATGGGAGGCTGTGAGGATGAATATCTTACAGATTGGCGAAGAGCATGGTAAGAGGATTGGAGAGGAAATCGGTAAGGAAATCGGTAAGGAAATCGGTCGTGATATGAAGTTGATGGAGCAGGTTTGCCGTAAGTTGAGGAAAGGCAAGGTGCCGGAGCAGATTGCAGATGAACTGGAAGAGGAGCTTGAGGTGATTTCTGCCATTTGTAAAGCTGCGGAAGGTGCTGCACCAGCGTATGCTTGCGAGGTTGTTTACAGGAATTGGAAGGATAGTAAGAAGTCTGAATGAATTGCATAGTTTGAAATGATACAAAAAATGCCCCAAAGGTCAAAAATGGCTTTTGAGGCATTTTGCTATTCTTTGGGATATTTCTTTTTGATGTTGCTGGCACCGGTGATATAATCCATGGAAACGTCATAAAATTTTGCAAGAATTAACAGACTGTCAACGGGAATTCGGGTTTTACCGCTTTCGTAGTCAGCATAAGTGCGTTGCCCGATATGAAGCAAATCGGCTACCTTTTGTTGGGTCAGGTCATGATCTTCTCTTATTCCGCGAATTCGTTCGTTATATCTCATTCAATATCCTCACTTTTTATCAATTACTTCTTGTATTTGAATAGTGTAAAAAGTATGGGCAAAATATTTGACTTTTAGAGTTATAAACTCTATAATCAAATTAAATTATTTACGAAATATTCAAAAGAGTAGGAGGAAAATACAGTGAAGAAAAGGTTGACAAGTTTTTTGTTGATAGTTGCCATGCTGGTAACTATGATTCCGGGGAATGCGCTGACTGCATTGGCATCAGAGCAGGCTGTGGCATTTAGCTCGGAATTGGTTGCTTCGGAAGAGGAAGATTCTGATAATAACGAGTTTGTAGTGGGAACAATAGACGGACCCGTTGTGGAATCACAAGTAGAGCTATTGCTGGCTGATTCGGAGGCGGATGCTACGCCTGTTACTCGAATTGAGTGGTTGGCAGCATTGGTAGAGACCTTTGAGATGACGGTGACGGAGGATAATTATCCGGACAACTATTATTCCGATTTGTCTTCTGAATCAGAGGATTATGAAACGGCTATGTTGGCAACAGAATTTGGTCTGGTGGATGTGGAGGCAGGAGACGCTTTGCGTGGTTCGGATGCGGCTACCAGAGAGTTTGTGGCGCATAGTTTGAATTTGTGTTTGGGATATAACAATACATCGGAAAGCTATACATTCACAGAGTCTGATAGTGTAACCTATCCCGATGATATTCAGGTGGCTGTTGATAAGGGCTGGTTTACCTTAACAGATGGGGCATTTTTGCCGGAAAATGCGTTGACGGTGACGGAGAAGGATACGTTAATTGCAACGGCAAAGACTATCTATGAATCAACGGCATTGGACCCGGAACATGTCAATACTTGGGAATTTGCAGAAGGAGTTATTGACTTGACTTCCGGCGTGCAGGCTCAGATGACAGGTGAGAATGAGTATACCTTAATAGATTGCAGCTACGAATTGAAGACCGATGATATTTATGCTGTTCTGATTGATGAAATGCCTCTTGTGAAAAAAGTGGTTAGTGTAACCACAGATGGAACTACTCTTGTGGTACAGACAACGGATGTGGAGCTGGAAGAGGCATTTGCCAGTCTGGATATTCAGGGCAGTGCAAAGTCTGATTTGACTCAGACAATTGCATGTAGTGAGGATGTACAGATTGAGTATGTTGTAGGTGGTACTCTGGAGGAAAAATGGCAGGATGGTGAGATTTATAATAGCGCAGAAGCTTTGGGTGGAGCAACGGCGGATGCAATTATCATCACCAAATCCATGGAGATTCCTGCTTCGGTAAAGCAGGAGTACAATATTGCAGATGGAATTACTGCGGATATTACTTGTACAGCAACTACACCGGATGTGGAGTATGATGCGAAAGTTTTTACAAGAGATCCCTATGCCTATGCATTTGCAAGCACCTACCTTACTTTTGATTGTAATGTTAGTATAGATGTGCTTGAAGCAATGGGCGTTGCACCATCTTTAGAGTTGTTTTATACGCCACTCCCTTTTGGAATAGGATATTTTAAGGTTAATTTAGAGATGGCCTTAAAGGGTAGTGTTACGTTAAGTCTGGTAGAGTATGTGTCTGTAGGTGTACAAGTTAATGAGGAGGATGGATTCCGTTTTGTTAAAGATTTTCATAAGGAGTCTTTTACTATTAGTGCACATGCAGAAGCATCGGTAGGTGTTAAAGCTGAACTGGCGTTTAACATTTTCTATTTGTTGAAGGCGGATTTGTATGCAGGAATTGGAGCCAAGGCGATATTGGATGCGCAGACTTACGACGATGGCAATTTGCCGCTTGCATGTACTCATATAAATGCATGGATGTATGTGTATGTAGGAGGTTCTGCGTCGTTCTTGTGGATGAAAGATTCATTTTATGAGGATGTCTATACACAGCGAAACAGTCCATTGAAAGTATCCTTCCATTATGAAGATGGCGCCTGCGTTGACCGTTGTACAAGGGATGATGTAGGTACAAATAATTCGACGAATAGTAATACAACTACAAGTAGGTGGAAGTATTATACGCCTGCGAATTCCAGATATGGATATAATGGGGCGAGTAAGGGTACGGGGTCGAATGGTCAGCCGTATACTATTTTTGAGTATGAGTTGGAAAGTGGTAATGCAACTATTACGAAGTACAATGGAAATGTATCGGCGTTGACAATCCCTAGTACGTTGGATGGATATCCGGTGGTGGGGATAGATAGCAGTGTGTTTAGGGGAAATACATTGTTAAGGGTAGTGACAATACCGGATAGTGTGACATACATAGGAAGTAGTGCATTCAGTGGGTGTAGTAATCTTACAAGTGTAAAACTGTCAAAGAATTTACAGATAGTAGGGCCAAATGTATTTTATAATTGCGATAAAATTACATCAATAGAGATTCCAAAGAGTTTAGAGAAAGTTGAGAATGGATATAATGGAGGTCTTTTTGATAGTTGTGACGGACTGAAGACAGTAACTTTTGAAGAAGGAATAACGTGGATAGCAGATTATTTGTTTTATGGATGTCCTGGGTTGGAGGAGATAGAAATACCTGATACCATTACTGAAATCAAGCAGGGAGCGTTTCAGTATTGTGAAAATTTAGCAAAAATAGATATTCCAGATAGTGTTACTCAAATATCAAGTCGTGCATTCAAAGGCTGTGGTGCGCTGAAAGAAATAACGATACCAAACAGTGTAACATTGATAGAATTTGAAGCATTTGATTCGTGTAGTGGATTAGAGAGTATAGAAATACCAGATAGTGTCATAAGAATAGAAGGTAGCGCATTTGGTGCATGCAGTAATCTTGCAAGCGTAAAATTATCAAAGAATTTACAGATTGCGAGACCATCTGTGTTTTATAACTGTGATAAAATTGTGTCAATAGAAATCCCCAAGAGTTTAGAGAAGATTGAGGATGGCTATAATGGAGGACTTTTTAACAGCTGTGATGGCTTGAAGGAGGTAACATTTGAAGCAGGAACAACAAGGATAGCAGACTATTTATTTTATGGATGTCCTGGGTTGGAAGAGATAGAAATACCTGATACCGTTACTGAAATCAAGCAGGGAGCGTTTCAGTATTGTGAAAATTTAGCAAAAGTAGATATTCCAGATAGTGTTACTCAAATATCAAGTCGTGCATTCAAAGGCTGTGGTGCGCTGAAAGAAATAACGATACCAAACAGTGTAACATTGATAGAATTTGAAGCATTTGATTCGTGCAGTGGATTAGAGAGTATAGAAATACCAGATAGTGTAACGAGCATAGGAGATAGTGCATTTAGTGAGTGTAGTAAGCTTACAACAGCCATTCTTCCGGTGAATTTACAGACTATATGTAATAGTACATTCGCAAACAGTGGCCTTACAACTATCACAATCCCTGCAAGCGTAGAATTAATTGAATCCAGTGCATTTCAGAATTGTGCATCCTTACAGACGGTAACTTTCGAAGAAGATAGTGTATTGAATAAAATCGAGAGTAAGGCATTCCAAAGTTGTGATGTTTTATCTGGTATCATTATACCGGACAGTGTAACATCCATAGGTACATATATTTTTGATGATTGTGCATTGTTGGCAGACGTAACCTTAGGAACCGGTATCACCACCATCCCTTCTTATGCGTTCAATCTCTGCCCGTCTCTTGTAAGCATTGTCATTCCCTACCGTGTGACGACTATCAACAGCAATGCGTTTACGAATTGTACAAAGCTTGCGGAGGTAACGATTCCTCGCGCGACAACGACTATTGCAGATGGTGTGTTCAGTTATCCGGGCAAGATGACAATTTATGGAATCGCAGGAACTTATGCGGAGACTTATGCAAATGAGAATAGTATTACTTTTGTGAATCGTGAGGTTCCTGCAACTGCGCTTACGATTCAGCCTGCTGAGTTGCAGCTTTTGAAGGGAAAGACGGCGCAGCTTGCGTTGAGTATTACGCCCGCAAACTTTACCGATACGATTACTTGGCGTTCCTCTGACACCGCAGTGGCAACGGTTGCGGATGGAAAAGTGACAGCTGTAGCCGGCGGTACGGCAACAATTTCAGCATTGGCGGGCGATACCGGAGCGGTGAAGGCGACTTGTGTAGTAACAGTAGTACAGCCGGTTACAAAGGTTAATATTGATAAATCCTCCATCACCATGGAGGGTGGTGATACTTATACCTTGGTGGCTACGGTGACTCCTGATACAGCCCATGATAAGACACTTTTGTGGACTTCTTCGGATGAGACGGTTGCAACAGTTTCTCAAGAAGGTGTTGTGACAGCTTTGAAGAAGGGAACTGCTAAGATTACGGCAACGGCTCAGGACGGCAGCGAAAAGTCTGATTACTGTAACGTAACGGTTAATAGTACAGCCCATATTGTGACTTCTGTGGAGGAGTTGCAGAGCGTTCATCCTTATGCCAATAATACGAATGAAGTTTGGATTTATACTTTGGAGAATGCAGATGGTCTGGCTGTGACTTTTAGTAGCGAGACGGCTTTGGATGATGGATATGATTTTGTTTATATTTATGATGGAGAAGGAAATCAGATAGGAAAGTATACCGGTACACAGTTGGTGGGACAGACAATTCAAGTGCCCGGCAATACGGTGAAGATTAGGCTTACATCAGATGATGCCATTACCGGATGGGGATTCAAGGTAGATGCCGTGACATCAGTGGGTGAAATCATAGCTTTGGAAAGCATTGCCCTTGATAAAAAGGAAATGGTATTAAAGCCCGGTGAAACAGCTGCTCTGACTGTTACCTATAATCCTTCTGATACAACTGTAGACAAAACAGTTGTCTGGAGTAGCAGTGATGAGAAGGTTGCTACTGTGGCAAGCGATGGTACAGTTACAGCTGTGGCGGTTGGAACTGCAACAATTACTGCTAAAGTAGGCGAAAAGGAAGCAGCTTGTTCGGTAGTTGTAACTCAGGATGCGAAAACTGTTATTGAGCTTTCTGCAGAGACATTAAAGCTGCATCATAAAGAAAATGCGAAGCTTACTTATACAATTGAACCTTCTGATGCCAATATCCAAACTTTACAGGCTGTAAGCAGCGCAGAAGATGTAGTAAGTGTAAAAGTGGCAGAAGATTTGAGCTATGTGGAAGTGGTAGGACTTAAGGCAGGTACGGCAGAAATTACTGTAACTGCTGATGAGAAAATATCTGCTACATGTACCGTAACGGTTGAGGATACCATTACTTTGGATTATCAGGATGGTACAGGTAAGACTGAGACCATCAAAGCGGCCTATGGAGAGGCACTTACGGCACTTGCTTCTATTGAGCCGGTTAGAGAGGGATTCCTGTTTGTAGGATGGTATACCGAGACAAATGGTAAAGGTAGCAGGGTGACAAAAGATACGATTTTGTCTAATCAATGGGTATTGTATGCATATTGGCGAATAGCTGATGTGGAGTTTTGGATTGAGCCTATTGAAGAGCAGATGTATACCGGAAAGGCGATTAAGCCTGCAATTGTGGTTTGGGATGGCTTGACTTTGCTGGAGGAGAAAAAAGATTATACTATTTCCTACAAAAATAATGTCAACGCCAATGATGCTTCTGATATTTCCAAAGCACCTATGGTTATTGTAAAGGGTAAGGGAAATTACACAGGCACAGTAAATGTAACCTTTAAGATTCTGCCCCAAGATTTAGAAGGTAGTGCTTTTGCGGCAGATGATATGGCAGTCAAATACAATGCGAAGAAAGTTCAGAAGATGGTTCCTTCTGTTTTGTGGAACGGTAAAAAGTTAAAAGTAAACAAAGATTTTACAGTAAGTTATCCTGATACAGTAGCGGATGCGTATAAAGCCCTCGGAACTTATTCTGTAAAGGTGACTGGTATGGGTAATTTTACCGGAGAGAGAGAACTTACATTGACCATTACAGAGGGGAATCTGATGAGTAATGCCAAGGTTGCCAAGATTGCGGCTCAGGCATATCAAAATGGTAATCCGATTACACCTGCTGTATTTGTTCAGATGGGTAAGGAAACATTAACAGAAGGTGTGCATTACGAAGTGCGTTACGAGAATAACTGTGAGGTTGGAACAGCATCTGCTGTAATAGTTGGTAAAGCGGGTTATAGTGGTGTGAAGCGAGTGACATTCAAAATTATAGGCACTGCGCTTAATAAGGCTAATATATCCGGTTTGCAGGATAAGGCGTATAACGCACGGGCACAGACACAGGATTTAAAGTTGAATCTGAACGGTGCAGAGTTGACAGAAGGTAAAGACTATGTATTGTCCTATAGTAAGAATGTAAATGTAGGAAAAGCAACCGTTGTAATCACCGGTATCGGACAGTATAGTGGTACAATCAAGAAAAACTTTAAGATTACAGCAAGTAATCTGGAGAGTACTTTATCCGGTCTGCAGTTTGTTGTGGATGGTCAGAAGGTGTCCGGTACGACATTATTAAGTACCAAAGTTCAGACAACGTATACAAAGGGTGGCAGTAAGCCGACAGTGGAAATTTATTCTACGACAATGGACAAGTGGTTGGTGGAAGGCAAGGATTTTGTAATGTCCTATGCACAGAACAAGGCACTTACCACATCCTCGACTGCCAAGCTGCCTACAATGACCATCAAGGGCAAGGGAAACTTTGCGGGTACATTGACAAAGACCTTTGAAATCGTGCCTAAGAATTTGTCAGAGGTTCTGGTGCTGGCGGTAGATAAGCAAGCGTCAGAAAAGGCGGGAGGATTTATTTCCAAACCGATTTTGACAGATGTGGATGGTAAGAGTCTGAAAGAGAAAACAGATTATCTCATTACCGGTTATACTGTGAAGTATGCAGATGGCAGGATGGAGAATGTTGATGCTTCGAGTGTGGTTTCGGAGATTGGTGCAGAGGTGACTGTAAAGGTTGTTGGACAGGGGGCTTATGCAGGTACTGAAAGTCAGCCTTCGGAGGCCGAAGCAACCTATCGCATTACTGCCAAGAGTGTGAAGGGAATCAAGGTAGCAACGATTTCTAAGGAGTATACCGGAGATGCGATTACTCTGATTGCGAAGGATTTTGTGAATGCAGATGGAAGTAGTAAGGTGACTGTCAAGGAAAACGGTGTTACCCAGAATTTGGTGTATGGTAAGGATTTTGAGATAGTGGAAGGCACTTATACCAAGAATCTCAAAAAAGGTACAGCAACCGTAACCATCAAGGGACTTGGTGAGTATGGTGGTACTACCAAAGTGAAATTTAAAATTACACAGAAGAAAATTTCACTTAAGTAAAAATTATGGAAAGGTCGTACTCGATGAGGGTGCGACCTTTTTGTGCAATGCGAACAAAGTGGATATTGAAAATTAGGTGGTTTTTGCTGTGAGATAGCATTTACATTTTTGGTCTGTTTGTGTTAAAATACCCACAAGCAATGATTTCTATATATTCTTTAATTTCTGAATTCTAAACTGCCGTCGGCAGTGTCTATGAACTCTTTGCTTATATACCCCTAAATCAAGCAGGGAGGTAGACATCTTCCTGCACTACAGAAAGGAAGAAATGAATGATGGAAAAGAACAAAGAATTAATGTTGCCGGATGATTGTGAACTGAATCTCAGTGATTTTGCCCTGTTTTTGTCTGTTATGAAGCATCGAAAGGCTTATCAGAACACGTTGAGTATTGTGTTGAATGAGGATGATTTAGAGCTTACACAGGTTAAGGTAGAGCAGGTGGTTTTGAATAAGTCAGGAAAGCGGGCTATCCGCTTGGATGCGTGGGCAGTTGATAATAAGAATCGCCAGTTTAATACAGAGATGCAGAATGATACATCCGCTGATGATGTGAGGAAACGAGCAAGGTATTATCAGGGGTTGATAGATTCTCCCATATTGAAATCGGGGAAGGAGACCAAGTACAAAGAGTTGCCCTGCACAACTATTATTTTCATTACACAGGAAGATATATTTAAAAAGGATTTGGCAATGTATACCTTTACGGAACAGTGTGAGGAAGTAGAGGGCTTGCATCTGGAGGACGGAACTACGAAGATTTTCCTGAATATGAAGAGTAAGAATGGCAGACCGGAGCTTGTGAGTCTGCTACAGTATATGAAGGATACCCGATTGGATAATCCGGAAATCATTGTGCAGGATGAGCGAATAAAAGAGATAGACAATATTGTGACTGAGGTAAAGCAATCAGAAGAATGGGAGGCTGTGAGGATGAATATCTTACAGATTGGCGAAGAGCATGGTAAGAGGATTGGAGAGGAAATCGGTAAGGAAATCGGTCGTGATATGAAGCTGGTGGAGCAGGTGTGCCGTAAGTTGAAGAAGGATAAGAATCCGGAGCGGATTGCAGATGAACTGGAAGAAGACTTGGAGGTGATTTATGCAATTTGCAGGGCAGCGGAGAGTGCGGCGCCGGAGTATGACTGTGAGGTTGTGTATAGAAAGTGGAAAGAGATGAAAACTTTGTGAATTTTCTGACATTTGCGCGAATAAATTGCTTTTCGTCCGTCGGGTATTGTATGTCTTGGTATTTTGTGCTAAAATGGAATACAGTCAGACTAATATATAGCCATACAAAAGGAGGTACTTATGTTAGGAAATGTTATTGTAGGACAGTCCGGCGGACCTACCGCTGTAATTAATTCATCTTTGGCAGGAGTTTACAAGACTGCTAAGGATTTGGGCGCAGATAAGGTATATGGTATGCGTCATGGTATCCAGGGATTTCTTGAGGAGAGAATCGTGGATATGGATGAAAAGATTAAAACAGAATTAGATTTGGAGCTTTTGAAGAGAACTCCGTCTGCTTTCCTTGGTTCTTGTCGTTTCAAATTACCAGAGTATGAAACTGACAAGGCAGTATATGAGAAAATTTTTGAATTGCTTGCGAAGTATGAGATTTCTGCGTTTTTCTATATTGGTGGTAATGACTCCATGGACACTATTAAAAAACTGTCTGATTATGCTTCTGAGATTGACAGTTCCATTCGTTTTATTGGTGTACCCAAGACCATTGACAATGACTTGGAGGTAACAGACCATACTCCTGGATTTGGTAGTGCGGCGAAGTATATCGCATCCGTAACCAAGGAGATTATCCGAGACGGTTTGGTATATGATATCAAGAATGTTACTATTATTGAGATTATGGGACGTAATGCAGGATGGCTTACCGGTGCGGCAGCACTGGCTACCTGTGAGGACTGTGAGGGTGTAGATGCCATTTATCTGCCCGAGGTTGCCTTTGATATTGATAAGTTTGTTGAGAAGGTTGGCAAGCTTCTTGAGAAGAAGAAAGCAGTTGTGATTGCAGTGTCTGAGGGTATTAAAACTGCTGATGGCAAGTATGTATTTGAACATGGTGACCACAATGAATATGTAGATGCGTTTGGACATAAGCAGTTGTCCGGTACCGCGAAATATTTATCTGATTTGGTAGCAGACAAGTATGGCTGTAAGTCCAGAGCAATTGAACTTTCCACCATGCAGCGTTGTGCAGGTCATCTGACTTCCCGTGTGGATATCACCGAGGCTTATCAGGTAGGTGGTTCCGCAGTTAAGGCGGCGTTTGATGGAGAGACCGGTATGATGGTTACTTTGAAGAGAGAGTCTAGTGACCCTTATATTTGTACCACCGGTTTGTATGATGTACACAAGATTGCCAACATTGAGAAAAAGGTTCCCATGGAGTGGATTACTGAGGACGGAACTTTTGTATCTCAGGAGATGGTTAACTATATTAAGCCTTTAATTCAGGCTGAGCTTACACCTATCATTATTACCGGTCAGCCCAGACATATTGTGCTTGATATGCAGTAATTTATTTTATTCGAGAATAGTGACTTAAGAGAATGCATAGATATAGCCGGGAAGGACGAGTGCTTTCCCGGCTGTTATAATAAATATGTATTCATAGAAATACTTAGGGGGAAGAAAGAATGATTTTTAAGTGCAAAAATTGTTTCGGTAATGTAGTTTACAGTCCCGAAAAACGAAAAATGTATTGTCCGTATTGTGAAAGCGAGGAAAGTCACGAGATGAAGCCGGCAACCGGTACGGATATGAGTATGTGCCCGGATTGTGGCGGTCAGGTTCCGGTGGCAGAGCATACTGCGGCGACGCAATGTCCATATTGTAATAACTATCTGATTTTTGAGCAGCGGGTAGAGGGCGATTATCTGCCTAAGATGCTGATACCTTTTCGGATGGGGAAGGAGAGCTGTAAGAATCTTATTCGTGATAAATTTAAAAAGAAAGTGTTTGCGCCTACCGATTTTTTGTCTGAGGTGCGTTTAAATACCATGCAGGGAACTTATGTGCCTTATTGGTTCTATGATTATGATGTGAATGCAGATTATCAGGCGGAAGGCACCAAGGTTCGGAGCTGGAGCAGTGGTGATATGCGTTATACGGAGACGTCCTATTATGATGTTCGACGTAATGTGGATGTGAATTTCCGAAATATTCCGGTAGATGCGTCTGTAGATATGCCGGATGACGTAATGGACTTGATGCAGCCTTATGACTACAAGGAAATGGTGGATTTTTATCCCCATTATTTATCCGGATTCTATGCGGAGAAGTACAATATGTCCGGCAAAGAGGTGGAGGGCAGAGCGCAGAAGCAGATGAGCGAGGATGTAGCTGCGCTTGCGAAGGCACAGGTTTCCGGTTATTCCAGTGTGCGTCAGGTGAACAATAATATTACTGTAAACAGAGCAGAACAGAGGTATGGTTTTCTCCCGGTTTGGAAGTATATGTATACATATAAGGACAAGGAATATCCCTTCTATGTAAATGGCCAAAATGGTAAGATTGTAGGTAATGTTCCTATTTCTAAATCTAAAGTGTGGGCTTATGCAGGTACGTTGTGGGCATGTCTGTTTATTATTATGATGTGCGTAAGTATGTGGATGTCCGTGTTGCCGTGGATGTAAGGAGGGGGAAAATGAATCAGGAAATCAAATCTTTGGCTTTGAAACAGTATCTTAAATACTTTGCAGGCTGGTTTATTGTGGCAGGCATTCTGCTTGTTGTTACCATAGGGGCATTTGTATTGAAAATCTTGGCTAGCGGAAACAATACACATAATAATTCCGAAGCACCCACGGAGAGAGTATATGACTATGCGGAAGTGCTTACGGAACAAGAGGAGGCAGATTTAAGAGCCCGCATAGCAAAGACGGAAGCCTTGGGCGAGCTGGACATTGTTATTGTAACGCTTGATATGCCCATGGGTAGTAGTGACTATGAATGGGAAAATAACATGATGAATTATGCCGATGACTTTTATGACAACGGCAAGTTTGGTTGGAACATGCCTTATGGAGACGGTGTGTGTCTGGTGGATAACTGGTATGAGGATGAAGATGGTTCTCAGAAAGGTGCTTGGTTGTCCACTGCTGGTAAGATGATAGACACAATTGGTCCAAACGAGGAATACGCTGTTATGGATGCCATGTATGCTTACATAGATTATAGTCCATATAAGGCTTATTGTGCAGCTGTTGATGAATTGGGCGATTATGGTAAATATGGTTATGATTCTCAGGGAGGGGATCCGACATGGTTTTGTCTGGCATTTATTGTACCATTTATTGTGGCGTTAATTTATGCATTGATTAATTTGTCACAGTCAAAGGCACCGAATACTACGGTGGCTGGAACTTATGTGGAAAATGGTCAGATGAATGTTCGTTCCAGGTCTGATCAGTTTATTCGTAAGAGTGTGAGCAGTTATCGGGTTTCCAGCAGCAGTGGTAGTAGTGGCGGAGGAGGTAGCAGCCATAGAGGTGGTGGAAGTCGAGGAACTCATAGAAGTAGTAGCGGACGAAGCCATGGTGGCGGAGGCCGGAGAAGATAGGAAGCATGAGGCATGCCATAAAAGCATGAGCCATGCCACAAAAGCATGAGGCATGCCACAAAAGCATGAGCCATGCCACAAAAGCATGAGCCATGCCGACAGCCCCGCAAGACAGTATGTCTTGTGGGGCTGTCGCGGCATTCGCCGTATGCAGATTAACAAGAAAGTGCCTGTCTGTGAGCAAGCTCCCGACAGGCACTTTCTTGTTAATCTGCGCATGGCTCATTGCAACGCGCAAGAAAAGCATCCACATGACGGTATGGATGCTTTTAAAGTCATTTATATGTGCTTGCACAAAATATTAAGCCATCTCGTTTACAGCTTTGCTGATACGGGAAACCTTACGAGCAACGTTGTTCTTGTGATAAACACCCTTGCTTCCAGCAATCTCGATGGTCTTGGTAGCAGCCTTAAGCTCAGCCTGAGCAGCAGCCTTGTCACCAGCCTCGATAGCAGAGTAAACCTTCTTGATAGCAGTCTTAACACCAGAACGGATAGCCTTATTCTTATCAGCTCTGTCACGTGCAACTAAAATTCTCTTCTTTGCGGATTTAATGTTAGCCAAGTCGTACACCTCCATTTGTATACAAAATCTGAATTTTTAAATTATTGTTTCACGATAGTCAGACACGGAAGACTAAGGTAAACATACTATTGTAGTTTAGACAATTCCGACGCATTTGTCAATACATATTTTCCTGAAAATTGCAAAAAATATGAAAAACTTATGGGGTGTAGCAAGAATGGAGACTAAGATGAGCAATTTTCAGGTAAGAACAGATTTGGCGCTGGAGGCCAGGGAGAGTATCACAGAGACGGAAAGTGAACTTCGTGGCGTCCGGGTGGAAGAATATTATCTGGAGTCCGAAGATATTCAGGTGACAAAGGTAATGATTGATACCAAAAATGCGGCTAAGGCCATGGGCAAGGAGGTTGGAACTTATGTTACCATGGAGGCACCGGCGCTTGTTGAGCCGGATGAGGATTACCACAGGGAAATTTCGGAATGTTTTGCCAATGAGCTGCTCAAATTAATTCCTTGCGAAAAGGAAGAATTATCCGTGTTGGTGATTGGATTGGGTAACCGGGAGGTGACTGCGGATGCTTTGGGGCCGCAAGTGGTGGACAATCTGTTTATCACAAGACATGTGGTGAAAGAGTATGGTACAGCGGCTTATAATTGCAGTAAAATGAATCTGGTCAGCAGTATGGAGCCGGGGGTAATGGCAAAGACAGGAATGGAAACGGCTGAGATTGTAAAGGGGGTTGTGGCGCAAACCAAGCCGGATTTGCTTCTGGTGATAGATGCCTTGGCGGCCAGAAGTACCAGACGCCTGAATCGTACAATACAGATTACCGATACCGGGATTCAGCCGGGTTCCGGTGTGGGTAATCATCGAAATGCACTGACAGAGGCAGAACTTGGAGTTCCGGTGATTGCGGTGGGAGTTCCTACGGTTGTAGATGCGGCAACCATTGTGGGAGATGCTTTGAAAAAGTGGATGGATGAGGAGGCAGACAAAAGGTTTGACAGTCGTCTTGCTTTTGCAGAGCTTAACAATATGTATATGACAGGAAAGGATATTGATGCAGTGATAAAACGTGTCAGTTTTACCTTGTCAGAGGGCATCAATATTGCAATGGAGAAAAATAATGTAGTCTGTAAAGACAAGTAGGTTCATATACTGAAGAGAGAATGTACCAAAGGATATTTTAGCGTAGTGTATGAAAGAAAACAAAAGGGCGGTTTCGGCATATGGTTGGCGGGATGCGCCTTTTGCTTTTTGCTGATGGCCATGTTGTGGAAGGATGGACCAGAGAAGCAACAGGAGAACTGGGAAGACGGAGAAAATTCTTTATGGGAAGCGATTGAGCAGGAAGTGGCTTTGACGTTGAGAGATGTTATGTATGAGCAGTTCATACCATCCGTTGCTGACGGTGCAGGGGAAGGGAACGTTGACTGGCTGGTGCGGGCACAGACGGGAAGTCTGATACCTTTATATGGCGTCAGTAGGGATGAAACATCACAATATGCCCTGATAGCGCAGGAATTGACCTTGCCAACAGCTTCTGCCGAAGAGAGGATGCATACAGATGATGGGCAATTGGGGGAGCCGGATTTGCTGGAAGCCGGTGCGAAGGTACAGACAGACGAAGAAATGCTGGCACTTTTAGAGGCAGAAAATGAAGCGGCCAAGGAGCCTCTTCCATTTGTGCCGAGGACACAGAGAATGGAGGTGGACACGGAGGAACTTAAGGATTATGAGACTTTGATTAAACAGTTTTACACTATTGACGCCAATACATTTGCAGGAACGGATCAGTTGAATGTAGAGAAACTCTTGGGAGAAGATGTAAGCATTGAGAAGAGGACGGATGGCCCACAGATTTTGATTTATCATACGCATTCACAGGAGACCTTTGCAGATTCTGTCCCGGGTGATGAGCAAACTTCTATTGTGGGGGTGGGGGAGCGTCTTGCACAGATTTTGCAGGAGGAATATGGATATCAAGTGCTTCATCACACCGGACAATATGATGTGGACAGCAGAGATGATGCCTATGGGAAATCCCTGCCGGCGCTTAAACAGATATTGGAGGAAAATCCCACCATTGAAGTAGTGATTGATTTGCACCGGGACCAGATGCCGGAGGAGACAAAGCTTGTCATGGATTTGGATGGCAGACCGACTGCAAGATTTATGTTTTTTAACGGATTGTCCAGAACCAAACAGTCAGGAGATATTGATTATCTGCAAAATGAAAATATTGATATGAATCTGGCTACTTCTTTTCAAATGCAATTAAAGTGTGAAGAGTACTATCCGGGGCTGACCAGAAAGATTTATTTAAAAGGATATCGATATAATATGCACTTGTGTCCCAGGACCATGCTGGTGGAGCTGGGGGCACAGAATAATACAGTGGAGGAGGCCATGAATGCCTGTGATCCGTTGGCGCATGTGATTGATATGGTATTGTCGGGGGATTAGTGTGATGAAAATTAAGAATGGAGCGTAGTATTAATTTTTTTCAAAAGAAAATTGACGGGAGAGACATATTTTTTTATAATAGGATGAAGAGTTTTTAACTAGGAGGAGTACAAATGGCATCAAACGGTACCATTGATCAAAGTAAAATTCGCAACTTTTGCATTGTTGCACACATAGACCACGGTAAATCTACTCTGGCGGACCGTATTATTGAGAAGACAGGTTTGCTGACCAGCAGAGAAATGCAGGCGCAGGTTTTGGACAATATGGAGCTTGAGAGAGAAAGAGGAATCACTATCAAGGCACAGTCTGTCAGAACCGTGTATAAAGCTCAGGATGGTGCAGACGAGCTGAAAACTATTCTGTTAACGCCATGGTGAAGCATACAGTCAATA
>CAYOGM010000048.1:0-4874 GCA_964403595.1 uncultured Acetatifactor sp.
CCAGATAGATGATCGTCCAACGACATAACCCGGCTTATCGTCTTGCTTACACCTATAAGATTAGATAATGGACCGTGCCTGATAAAGGGTTTCGGTCTGTTTTGTTATACAGGCAGTTACATAGGTGGAGTCACAGGGTGTAGGAGAAAAATGGAACAGAAGAGAGAAAAATGGTTCGAACAACAAGGTGTGTTTATAGTTTTGGCTGTGACAATAATTGTATTGGCAGTTGCATTAGTTTTGAATGTGCAGAATGAGGACGCAAGTACAAGGGATATGAGTCAACAGGAGGATATACCGACTTCCAATATGGATTTAGAAAGAGTGAATGAGGAATCCATCCGGAGTGTGGAACTCCTAGAAGTGGAAGTGCAGAATGCATCTACGGGGGTGAGCAAGGCAGTTGGAACAGGCGTTGTATATCAAGTTGAAGAAGAGGGAGTCTGGATTGCGACGGCAGCCCATGTATTGCGTAATAAGGGTGATGAAGACAGGATTATGTTGAATTTGGCAAGTGTATGGCTGGAGTGTACAACATGGCTGGAGGCGGAGAGCGCGGATTTAGCCTACCTGTATTTACCTCGGGAGGATATTGTTGCGGAGCTGGTCATGGTGCCTGCCCGGACCGATAAAGTCAGCTATGATAGAGTGATGGCCGGTGATATTGTGCGGGCTTCGGGGTATTGTGAGGGGACGTTGGCAGATTATGCAGGAGTGTTAACCGAAAGCTGGATTTATGTGGAAGATTTTGCACAGCATATGATGGTGGCTGAGTGTGAGGTTAAGCATGGTATGTCCGGCGGCGCATTGTATGATGCAGAGGGGCGGTTTCTTGGAATGATTTGTGGAGGCAATGAAGATGGGGAACTGGTGGCAGTACCATGGCATGTGATGCAGGCACGGTTTGAGGAAATAGGTCAATTAATGGTAAATGGTGAGGGTTCGCAAAATTGACACCGCTGGTCACTTTTGGTATAATTTTAGCATCAGAATTTAATAAGGATGATTGCGAGGGATGACTTATGAGAAAACGGATTGCATTGAAATTGATGTTGCCACTGATTGTTATTTTTGTGTTGACACTTACGGTAAACCTGACAACAACGCAGACCATGCAGGGGGTCAGAGAAGAGCTGGTTGCGATGTCAGCTACAACTGCCGATGCTGCAACTGCTGAAGTTTTGAATCATACAGTAGAAGAAATATCAGCAAGATTGTCATCAAATGGTATTTTCTCATCCATGCAGTTGCTTATGGTAATTGTTACTATTGTTGTGGCGTTTGTATGTGTGGTTAAGCCGCTTAGAAAGGTTACTAACCAGTTGAATGTATTAATTGAGCAGCTTGAGAACAATCAGGGAGACCTGCGGAATCGTATTGAGACCAAAAAGGTTGATGAAATTGGTCAGATGGTTGCCGGTGTGAACCTTTACATGGATAAGCTGCAGGATATTATCAAGCAGATTGAGAGGCATTCTGTGGCGTTGGATAATTGTTCCGGTGATATTTCCACGAAGGTGCTGGATTCAACGCAGAATATGAATACTGTTGCCAAAGAGGCAACAGAGCTTCGCAATGAGATAAAATCCTTTGTGGATTCTGTGAATGAGATTATTAATGATATGAGTGTTCTGAGCACAGACAGCAATGCTATGTCACAGGTTGCTACAAAGGGTAAGGAATACTCTGTTGAAATGAAGCAGAGAGCAGACCGCATCAGAATTCTTGCGGATGACAGCAAAGCAGAATCTCAGGAAATTACAGATATGTTGCGTGCAGATTTGCAGGAATCGGTGGTGAACAGTAAGAGCGTGGATATGATTCAGTCTCTGACAAATGAGATTTTGACTATTTCCAATCAGACAAATCTGCTTGCACTGAATGCTTCTATTGAGGCTGCTCGTGCAGGTGAAGCCGGAAGAGGTTTTGCAGTTGTGGCTGATGAAATCCGTGAACTGGCGGACAGCAGTCGCAGTACCGCAGGCTCTATTCAGGAAATCAGTGATAAGGTTACTGTGTCTGTAAAGAATTTGGCAGATGCCGCGGAGAAACTGTTAGAGTATGTATCTTCTAAGGTTTCGAATGATTATGATGAGTTTGTTATGGCTGCACAAGAATATGCAAAAGATGCAGATAATGTAGAAGATATGATGAATGCTATTGATGCAAAGGCATCTTTCTGTGTGCAATCTGCAAAGCAGATGGATGGCAAGTTGCATTCCGTATCAGCAGAGGCAGCTACTGAGAATCAAAATGTTACTGTGTTGTCAGATGCTATAGATAATCTTGCAGGCAATATCGGACAGATTGAAGCATTTACTTCTGTAAATGACAATGTGTCCGATGCGTTGAAGCAAGAGATATCTAAATTTAAGGCGATTTAAACATGTGATAATTTGAGGAGTGGGTAAAATGGGATTTTTAGATAACTTATTGAAAAGAGAAGCTCGCAAGATAGTTTCCGGAGTATTGGATGAGGTGGTAGATACTGTCACAGATAATATTAAGGATTCTATCAGAGAGAATAGAGATGGAAGTTATTGGTGTAAACGTACCCGTCTGGCTAAGGAGGCTTGTGGCCGTCAGAATGTAGGGTATGTACATTTTATTACAAGACTTCCGAATCGTACCGGTTATATCAGAGAACAACTGAAAAAGATAGTAAATAAATAATTTGATAAAAAGAAAGAGAAATGCGGCAAAAGTTGCGCCCGTTGGAGGACAAAGCATGTTTCGTGAATATCGGAGCAGATTCCGGTACATTTTACGGGCAATGGAAACATGTTCCGTCCGATGGTAATCAAGCACGGCTTTGATTACTTCAAAGTTTTTTCTCTTTCTTTTTTTCGCGTTGGTAGAGGAAATATGAGAAAGAGCATTTTCGAGGAAGCCTGCTGTGAAGAAGCGTGGCTTTCTTTCTTGGAATATAAAAAGGAGTGTCAACACTTGTCTCGGACAGAAGAGGACGAGATTCGGGATTTTATAGAGCGAAAGGGCTATGTGAAATTGTGTGAGTTGTGGCAGGAAGGCGCATATCCGAGTGAGTTTGCCAGAAAAAGTGTGATAAGCAAAGAGGGAACCGATAAGAAGCGGGTTGTGTATTCCTTTCTTGGTGATGAAGGAATTTTGAGGGAGCGAATTGCTAAGCTTGGACTTAACATAAACCCGGATAAGGTGACAGTTACCGGGCCGGGAGAGGAGTTTTCCTTTTTGGGATTTGCCTACAGGAATGGTGAGATTGATTTATCCCCGAATACCATTCGGAAGACTAAGGCGCGTATTAAGCGCAAGGCCAATGCTTTGATGAGGTGGCAGCGCAAGAAGGGGGTGGATTCCTCCAAGGCTGCAAGGAGCCGAATGGGAGAGAGGTTGGAGATGGAGCCCCAGCGTTGGATGAATTTACCTGGCAACGTTGGTTTTTCCCTAATCTGACCACGGATAAGGGGCTTAAAGAGATTGATGCATACATGCAACAGTATATACGTTATACTGTCACAGGCCGTCACTATAAGGGTAATTACAGGATTCGCTATGAGACCTTGAAGGAGTGGGGGTATCGGAGTCTGGTACATGAGTATTACAGCTATAAGAAAACAAAGGAAGAATGAAACAGAATACATATTTTGAGTGATGGATAAAGATATGTGAAAATGTTGGAGTTGTGAGGGAGAGTGGATTTCCTGGGGCGGGGTGTATGGACTGTTTTGGATGTTGGGGTCAAAAGCCTCTATATCCTGCAATGGTAAGATTTGCGAAAGGGGCGTACATAAGCATTTTCATATTTATACGCCCCATTTTGTGTATATACCTAATCTTTCTTAATTTGCCTAAACGCTTACTCGGTATATACCCATTTCGATATTTGAAATATAATATGTAGTCGCTGATAGAGCGAAGAAACCTTGGGGAAAATAAAGAGAGTTTGTTGTGGATGTGTGGAATGAAAGAGGGGTTGCTAAGAATGCAGGGACTTGACATTCTTGATAATATGTTAGAAAATAAAGAGTAATGGAGTTTTTAGAGCCGTCTGCACGGCAGAATGTGAGGAAATATGACAAAAATTGATGTAGTAAGCGGATTTTTAGGAGCGGGCAAGACCACTCTGATTAAGAAATTATTGAAAGAGGCGCTAGATGGTAGCAAGACCGTACTTATCGAGAATGAGTTTGGTGAAATCGGTATCGATGGCGGCTTTTTGAAGGAGGCAGGAATTGAAATCAAAGAGATGAATTCCGGCTGTATTTGCTGTTCTTTGGTAGGAGATTTCGGCAGTTCCCTGAAGGAAGTGATTGATACCTATGCACCGGAGCGTGTACTCATTGAGCCTTCCGGCGTGGGCAAGCTTTCCGATGTGTTAAAGGCTGTTGAGAATGTTGCGTCTGAACTGGATGTGCAGGTAAACAGTGCGGTTGCAGTTGTAGATGCATCCAAGTGCAAAATGTATATGAAGAACTTTGGTGAGTTTTTCGTTAATCAGATTGAGCATGCAGGAACCATCATTTTGAGTAGAACAGACAAGCTTTCTCAGGACAAAATTAATCTGGCAGTGGAGCTTATTAGGGAGCATAACGAGAAGGCAACAATTATTACTACACCTTTGGTTCAGCTTGAGGGCAAGGCTGTACTTGAGACTATTGAAGGGGCGGACAAGTTGGAGGATATGATGAAGGAGATGCTGGAGAGTGTGCATGAGCACCATCACCATCATCATGGCGAGGAATGTGGCTGTCATGAGCACGAGCACGACCACGACCATTGCCATCATCATGAGCATGAGCACGACCATGACGAGCATTGCCATCATCATGAGCATGAGCATGAGCACGACCACGACCATTGCCATCATCATGAGCATGAGCACGACCATGACGAGC
>CAYOGM010000048.1:4974-17748 GCA_964403595.1 uncultured Acetatifactor sp.
ATTGCCATCATCACGAGCACGAGCACGACCATGAACATTGCCATCATCATGATCACGACCACGAGCACCATGATCACGACCACGAGCACCATGATCACGACCATGGAGAGGGTTGTTCCTGTGGCTGCCATGACCATCATCATCATCACGCAGATGAGGTGTTTGGAAGTTGGGGAGTGGAGACTCCTAATACCTACACAAAGGAGCAGATTGAACACATCCTTGAGGAGCTTGACAGTGGTTGGTATGGCGATATTTTGCGTGCCAAGGGCATGGTTCCCGCCGAGGATGGCACATGGATTTACTACGACTATGTTCCCGAAGAACACGAGATTCGCACCGGTAAACCCGAGGTAACCGGCAAAATCTGCGTCATCGGCGCTCGTCTTCGTGAAGAAAAATTAGCAGAACTGTTCGGATGTAAGTAACTGTCCTGGCATCCGTTACGTCTTTTCACGGAGCATCTTGTTGCTCCTGTGGAAGCGTTTTGTGGTAGGATATAAAGCGTCTCAATCGATAAAACAAAGCCTAGTCCCAATAAGAGAATTGGGACGGGGAATCAATGTAGAAAGAGGGCATGGAAATGAAGCCTGTTTATGTGATTAACGGTTTTTTGGAGAGCGGCAAAACGGAGTTTATTTGTTTTACCCTTGCACAACCGTATTTTAGAATTAAAGGAAAAACTTTGATTATCCTCTGCGAGGAGGGTGAAAACGAATATGATGAAGAACTTTTGCGTGCGGCCAATACGGTTTTGGAGCTTGTGGAAGACGAGGAGGATTTCACTCCTGACAAGCTGATTGAACTGGAGAAGAAGCACAAACCGGAGCGAATCATCATAGAATACAATGGAATGTGGAATTACAAGAATGCGAAGTTCCCTTTCCACTGGAAGATTGAACAGCAGATTACAACCATTGATGGTTCTACATTCCCTATGTATTTTAACAATATGCGTTCTCTTCTTGCAGAGCAGGTGCGTGATTCAGAGATGATTATTTTTAACCGTTGCGACGGCATAGAAGATTTGGGGAGTTACAGACGTAATATCAAGGCCATTAACCCTTCGGCAGATGTGATTTTTGAGACCTCGGAGGGAGAGGTTGATGAGATTTTTGAGGAAGATTTGCCTTATGATTTGAGTCAGGAGATTATCGAGCTTGACAATACAGGGTATGGTATCTGGTATTTGGATTCAATGGATCATTTGGAGAGATACCTTGGCAAAAAGATTCGGTTTGTGGCTATGGTGTATCGTCCGGAAGATTTCCCTAAGGGATACTTTGTGCCCGGACGTATGGCCATGACCTGTTGTGCGGATGATATGGCTTTTCTGGGATATGCCTGTGAATTTGCGGGAGCAGAGGCCTTAAAACAGAAGGAGTGGGTTAAGGTTACTGCTACTGTTTCCCAGGAATACTGGGAGGACTATAATGGCGAAGGACCGATTCTGCATGCCATCAGCGTTGAGAAGACAGAGGCACCGAAAGAGGAGATAATCAGTTTTGCATAAGGACGATAGGAAACCGTTTCCGGTGGAAAAAATTATATTTGCCGTACTGTTGGCAGTGTATACAGGTGTGATGCTGTATTTGTTTGTGATGCAGTGTTATGAAGTGCCTGTATTTCGTTCAGATATGCCGGATTATGTGAATGAAGTGCGTGGGATAAAGGGGAATTATGAATTCCCATATCCACTGCTTTTTACGCTGGCAAAGCTTATTGCTTTGATAGCAGGAGCACCCATGGGTATGGCGATTGCCACGGCTCTTTTGAATGCACTGGGAGTCTGTGTGGCGAAGTTTTACATGGATAGGGAAGTAAAAGCCGGATTGAAGGTGGCGGAGTGGAGCAGAGGGAAGCTTTTGGCATTGGATTTAGCCATAACCTTTATGGTGTTTGCTCTGTTCCTTCTGGGGAATTTATATTCTCCGAAAAACACAGCTTTTTTTGGCTTTGATTATGCCTACAGATGTATGGGGATTTATACCCCCAATCCTATTTGGAATGCTACCTATTTGGCAACAAGGCCATTTACTATTGTATGTTTTTTTGAAGCGGCGAAGGTGTTAAAGGATTATCAGAAAAATTTTACTTGGAAAGGATGTATGCCTTTTGCGGTGAGTTTGTTTCTGATGACCATTACCAAACCCAGCTACACGATGGTATTGGTACCCTTGATGGGAATTTTGCTGTTGGTGGATTTGATACGCAGCAAAGGAAGCAGTTTTAAAAATGCATTTATGCTGTGTGTGACCATGATTCCGACAGGACTACATCTTCTGTATCAGTTCTTTGGGGTGTTTACAGGTATCAATGTAAAGGGCGAGGAGACCGGTATCGGCATTGCCTTTGGCTTGGTATGGAATAACTACACCAAGAGTATTCCCTTGAGTATTGTTATGGGAATGGCATTGCCTTTGGGTGTTTTAGTCTTGAATTTGGTGTTTAATCACAAAATGATGCGTGAGAGATTTATCTATCGGTTTGCATGGTACAATTATCTGGTGGGTATGGGCATGTTTCTGTTTTTGTACGAGAAGGGATTCCGTATGGAACATGCTAATTTCTCATGGGGATATATGCATGGTATGTTTTTTGGGTTCTTCATGACTTTGGTGCTGGTGCTTCGTAATACTATAGAGTGGCGTAAGTCGTGGAAGGTAATTTTGCTACCCGCAGAGTGGGCGGTGTTTGGCTATCATTTAGTCTGTGGCGTAAATTTCTTATGGTATGCGCTACAGGGCAATGATTTGGCGGGATTTTAGTTTAATAACAAATAGTAAGGAATTAAAGGGTAAAATGTTATGAATGTGGCAATTGGTTTGCTGATTCCCTTTTTGGGAACGACAGCAGGGGCTGCATGTGTGTTTTTCTTGAGAAAACAAATCAGCCCTAACTTACAGAGAAGTTTTACTGGTTTTGCGGCAGGTGTCATGGTGGCGGCCTCTGTGTGGTCTCTTTTGATACCGGCTATGAGTATGTGTGAAGATATGGGAAAACTGGGCTTTATACCGGCACTTGTGGGGTTCTTGCTCGGTGTATTTTTCCTGCTGCTCATGGATAGTTTTATACCACACCTTCATTTGGGCAGCGATAAACCGGAGGGAGCGAAAAGCAGTTTGGGAAGAACCGCTATGTTGATGCTGGCGGTGACGATTCACAACCTGCCCGAAGGTGCGGCCTGTGGAGCGATATTTGCAGGCGTTTTAAGCGGGGATGGAACCGTGACTTTGGCCGGAGCGATTACCTTGTCTATTGGCATTGCGATTCAGAATTTCCCGGAGGGGGCTATTATTTCACTGCCTCTTCGCAGTGAGGGACACAGCCGGATGAAGTCTTTTCTTTTGGGAAGTCTTTCGGGAATTGTGGAACCTTTGGGTGCATTACTGGCTATTTTGCTGGCAAGTGTAGTGACTCCGATTTTGCCGTATATGCTTGGTTTTGCGGCAGGAGCCATGATTTATGTGGTGGTTGAGGAGTTGATTCCGGAGGCAAGTGAGGGAGAGCATTCCAACTTGGGTACGATTGCCTTTGTGATAGGGTTTGCCTTGATGATGGCGCTGGATGTGGCACTGGGATAAGAATGCGTGGAATAGGCGAATTGTTATAGAATGAAATGTGCAGGCGGAAGTCTGTGAGGATAAGAAGATGGATAACGAAAAAGAATTACAACAGTTACGCAACAGATTCCGGGATTTGGCTGACAAGTCATTTTCCCGGAATATGTTTACTTTTACGGGCTTTTTGGGGCTGAGCGAACAGGATGCTTTCTGGAAGATGGAGCGGGAGTTATCCCATGCAAAGTTTGTATTAAATGGGGGAGCGGAAGAGACGGATCGAAAGGTGGTGCGTTTTGGCAATGCCGATGAGCTTGGCTATGAGGTGGATTTTCCCATTGTGTGTATTCATATAAGACCTTTACTGGCAAAGTTTGCTGATACTTTATCACATAGGGATTTTCTAGGGGCTTTGATGAATCTGGGAATTGAAAGAAGTACCTTGGGAGATATCCGTGTAGGAGACAAGGAGGCATACTTATTTTGTCTGGATTCCATCGCAGAGTATATCTGTGACAATCTGACTCAGGTAAAGCATACTAATGTGCGGTGTCAAGTGGTGGAATGCGCACAGGAGGTACCCGAGGAGGAGCCACAGCGTATGCTGGTGCAGGCAGCGTCCATGCGTGTGGATGCAGTACTTGCGAAGGTTTACAACAAGTCCAGAGAAGATAGTCTTGCACTTTTCCGTGCGCAGAAGGTGTTTGTGGATGGAAGATTGTGCGAGAACAACTCCAAGCAGTTAAAGGTAGGCGAAACCGTGAATGCCAGAGGTTTCGGCAAATTCCGTGTGGTGAGCGAACCCAGGGAGACCCGGAAGGGCCGCATGGCTGTGGAGGTTGAGGTGTTTCGGTAGTCGTGACAAAAAATAGAAAAAGTTGTTCAAATGACAGCTTTTTCTATTTTCTTTTGCGTAAATATGTGGTAAAATATTACAAAATAATTAAAACTATGGGGATTATTTATGGCAATAAGTTTCTTTTTGGTGTCCTGTGTGCTGGCGGTAGGGCTTGTAGCGGGAATCGTTAAGATAAATGAATACAATACTCCAATACGAGCATCGTTGCAACGTTTGTTTTTTGCAGCCACACTCACTGTTATGTTTAATGCAGTCGGTGTGATTTGCAACAATGAAATGATTGCTACGTTCTTTTATGGCCTTTATTTTGCATCAGCTGACTGGCTTGTGATTACGCTTTTGGATTTTACAAAGCTTTATACTGATTGCAAGGATAATATTAATTTGTTCAAAACAGTTTTGTGTATAATAGCTACAATAGATTCAATTTCTATGGTAGTGAATACCTACACACACCATGTGTTCGAATGTGTGTTGGAAGAGCTTCCGGGAGGCGGTTCCTGTTATACAGTAATTCATGTAATGTCTGATTATGGTGTACCGTTGTATGGGGTACATTTGTTGTGTGATTATATTATTGTTTTTCTGATACTTTGGATGCTTGGGTTAAAGATTTGTCATTCAGTGAAATTGTATCGGAAGAAGTATCTGATGTTGATGTGGAGTTTTATTGTAGTTCTTATATTTAACATTGGTTATCGATTTACGGATTTTCCTGTTGATGTATCACCGATTACTTATTCGGGGCTGGCTTTGGTGAGTGCATATTTTGTATTGTTCTATACTCCTAAGGCTGTTGTGGGGCAGTTGCTTGCATTGTCTGTAGAGGATATGGAAAGTGCGGTAATGTGTTTTGACAGGGATGGTAAGTGTGTACATGTAAATGAGATGTGCAGACGCATTTTTGATGCGCATGACAGTCTGGAACCGATGGACGCGTATTTTGTAAAGTGGCGTGGTGATAAGCAGGTTGAAGATTTTAAAGAGGAGAGTTGGAAGGAAGAGTATGTACTGGAGGATGGGGAAACTCATTACTTCGAGAATCATTTCAAATTCCTTCTGGATGATAAGGGACATTATTTGGGAAGCTTTTTTACTATGGCAGACCAGACGGAGATTTATCGGAATTTGGAGGTTGAGCATTATAATGCAACACATGACTATCTGACGGACATTTATAACAGGGAACGTTTCTTTGAACAGGCGGCAGCTGTTATAGCAGAGAATCCTGACATAGAGAGAGTTGTTGTATGTATTGATGTAAAGGATTTTAAGGTTGTAAATGATTTGTTTGGTGAAGAGACCGGCAATCGTATTTTAAAACGAATTGCAGGTTTGATGCGAAGAGATGCCATTCATGAGGATACCAGATATGGACGTCTGGAAGCGGATCGCTTTGCTATGTGTATGCGTGAAGAATTCTTCCATGAATTAGATTATGAGGATTATTTGGAGGATTTGAAGAAGATTGTAAACAGTAGTGTTTATAAGATGCATGTGCATGTAGGTGTGTACCATATCACAGACCCTTCTTTGAGCGTTGCGGTTATGTGTGACAGGGCGTTTGTGGCAATTCGGCGTATAAAGGAAAATTATCAACAGATAGTTTCTCATTATAGTGAGGATATGGGATATTCCACACAGCGCGAAAAGGTTATGGTTGGTGAATTTGACCGTGCAATTGCAGCCGGAGAATTTCAGATTTATCTGCAGCCACAGATTGCCGTGAAAGGGTATGACGTGTTGGGGGCAGAGGCTCTGGTGCGTTGGGATCATCCGGTTCGTGGAATGATTTCACCGGCAGAATTTATTCCGGTATTTGAAAAGAGCGGTAATATTGCCCGTTTGGATTGTTATGTGTGGGAACTGGCATGCAGACAGCTCAGAGAGTGGAAGGACAAAGGACGCGAGGGATTACATATTTCTGTAAATATTTCTCCGAAGGATTTCTTCTTTTTGGATGTATATGAAACACTGACTTCTCTGGTAGAGCGCTATGAAATTAATCCAGTGTATTTGAAACTTGAGATTACAGAGACTGCATTGATGGAAGAATTAAACAAGCAGGCAGATTTGCTCAGTCGTTTGCGGGATTTTGGATTCCAGGTAGAGATTGATGATTTTGGAAGTGGTTATTCATCACTTAATACTTTGCAGGATATTGAAGTGGATGTGTTAAAACTTGATCGGGGATTTCTTCGTAAAACAGGTCATGAGGAACGCAGCCGTACTATCATGAATTCTGTTATTGATATGTCCAAGAGGCTGGGGCTTACGGTTGTTACGGAGGGCGTTGAGACGTTGGAGCAGGTAGAGTATCTGACAGAGGCGGGGTGTGATATCTTTCAGGGGTATTATTTTGCAAAGCCCATGCCGGTTAAAGAATTTGAAGCCAAATATTTTCAGGCTACAGGCGCTGATTAAAGGAAGCAGGTCGGAATATGCAGATGTATGAGGTAACAGTATTGGCTGAAGACATGCGGACGGAATTGCAGAAGAAGATATTGTTTGCGGAGGATGAGGATGATGCTTTGGATATGGTAGAAGAGGAATTAAAAAGCCAGAGTGTTGTCTATGGTATGTGTCAGGCAGCGGAAATATAAATAATCGAAAACATTGCGAGTTATTTATTGCCATAAGTCACAAAAAGCCGGTGTACAATCGAGTACGCCGGCTTCTATTATAGTTTTATTTAGAACGGTCAGAGTATTTCTCTTCGCAGTATTTGCATCGATACACTTCTTTTTGTTCATCTGCAAGGAAGAAGATGTGGGGCAGTCCCTGCTCAATTGAGGTGATGCAGCGGGGATTGCGGCACTTGATAACATTTTTAATCTGTTTGGGGAGAATTAGCTCTTTCTTGGCAACAATCTCGCCGTTTTTGATAACATTGACGGTGATATTGTGGTCCAAAAAAGCAAGGATATCAAGGTTAAGTTTATCGATATCACATTCAACTTTAAGAATATCTTTTTTGCCCATCTTATTGCTGCGAGCATTTTTGATAATGGCTACGGTACAGTCCAGCTTATCCAGCTGGAGATGATCATACAAATCCAGACTGTTACCGGCCTTGATATGGTCGAGGACAAAGCCTTCTTCTATTTTGCCTACATTTAACATAGTGAATCTCCTTTCCGTTTGAGGTAGTGACTATCAGGATGCAAGTCCTAAGAGTGTCATAATCAGTGCCATGCGCACATAAACACCGTACCTTGCCTGTTTGAAATATGCGGCACGTGGGTCATCATCCACTTCTACATCGATTTCATTGACACGGGGAAGGGGATGAAGAACCAGCATATCATCTTTGGCCAGTTCCATTTTCTCCTTAGTCAGAATATAGAAGTCCTTCAGTCGAACATAGTCCTCCTCGTTGAAGAAACGTTCTCTTTGCACGCGGGTCATATACAAAAGGTCCAGTTCAGGAAGAACATCCTCTAAGCGGATTACTTCTTCAAAGGGAATATTGTGTTCCCTGAGTTCTTCAATGATATAGTCGGGTATTCGCAACTCTTCGGGAGAGATGAAGAGGAAACGTACTCCGGGGTAACGTACCAGTGCGTGAATCAGAGAGTGTACCGTTCGACCAAATTTCAAGTCGCCACAGAGTCCAATGGTGAAATTGTCCAGTCGACCTTTCAGATTCTTAATGGTCAAAAGGTCTGTCAAAGTCTGGGTAGGATGCTGGTGGCCGCCGTCACCGGCATTGATTACAGGAATCAGCGATTTCTCACTGGCTACTGTTGCAGCACCTTCTTTGGGATGGCGCATTGCGCAGATGTCTGCGTAGCCGGAGATTACCCGGATGGTATCGGAAACGCTTTCGCCCTTTGAGGCGGAAGAGGAGCCTGCGTCAGAGAAACCAATAACCTGACCGCCTAAGCGAATCATTGCGGATTCAAAACTGAGTCGGGTACGTGTGCTGGGCTCATAGAAGCAGGTAGCAAGAATTTTGCCATCGCATGTGTGTGCGTAGGATGCAGGATTCTTCTCGATATCTGCTGCCAGATCAAAGAGCCGGTCCAGCTCCTGAGTGGTGAAATCCAGGGGACTGATTAAATGCTTCATGTTATTTCCTCCGTTTTGTTGATATAAATTGCTGTAGATAAAATCGTGTGCTCATAAAAAGCCGAAGAGAAAATAAAAATCTCTTCGACTTATTAAGTGTTTTGTTTAGCTCTTATAGGAAAGCAAATCGGTCACCGTTTTGCGCTTAGGAACGTCAGGTGACTGTGCAGGATATCCTATGGCAATCAGAGCAACCAGCTCCTGCGTGTCGGGAATCTCCAATAATCCGGTTACGTCCGCCTCATCATAAAGTCCCATGATAACAGTGCCAAGACCCTGCTCATAGGCTGCCAGACAGAATGCTTCACTGGCAACACCGGCATCATACATCTGCCAGCTGTCACCTTTGCCGGTGGAGAAAGAGCCATCTTTCTCAAAACCGCTTCGACCTGTAACAACTGTCACAGCGATAACCATAGGAGCACTTTCCATGATAGCGCCATTGTTAGGCCAAATGGTGGTACATGCAGCGAGCTTGTCCTTCATATCTCCCTCAACTGCAATGTAGCGGGTAACCTGAGTGTTTTTCCAGCTGGGAGCAAAGGATGCAGTCTCCACAATCTGCTCTAAAAGTTCATGGGATACGGGTTCATTCGTGAAACGACGGATGCTTCTGCGTCCGATGATACATTCTTTTGCGTTCATAGAAAAACCTCCTGTTCTTTTTCTTGTATTATGATACCACTTCCGGGAAAGAGATTCAATGAAATATTTATTCTTTTTCTTAAATTCAACAAAAAAATCAACAAATTAGTATTTTTATTTTTTCGTAGAAAAGGTTTTGCATATCGTCGCAATATGAATTATAATGTGAAATGAGAGTAAATGTTCCTGATACAGGGGTGTTTGCAGGCACTTACCATGAAAGGGAGGAAGTAATATGATTCATTTTGTAGAGAGAAAGCGTTGGTTGTTTCTGGGGTTGCCTTTTACATTTACCAAGTATACCATTCAAGAGGATATAATTACCATCACTTCCGGTTTGCTTAAGACTGTGGAGAATGATTGCTATATGTATAAAATTCAGGATGTGGAGCATTCTGCAAGTCTGATGGAAAAACTGTTCAAGATGGGCACTATTACCTGTTTTACCGGTGATACCACCCATCCTACCCTGCAATTGATTCATATCAGGAATTCCAAGGCTATCAAGGAATTTCTGCTTAGACAGTCCGAGGAGGCAAGGCTTAAGAGACGTACTGTAAATATGCTTGATATTGGTTCCGGCGAGATAGCGGATATCGATGATTCGGATAATTAATGAGATTGGGTGTGGGAACGGGACGAAATCCTTGGGGTTTCGTCCTGTAACTGTGTGTGCATAAGCAGACGCTCAAAAATAAGTCCAACCGCGAACCAGTAAGGAGCGAAATCCAAACGGATAACTCTGCCGACGTGATAGCGACTGTGACCGTAATCCCAGGGGCAGAGCTTATGGCGTAACAGAAAACGTCCCGAGAGGTATTCAGCAGAGAAAATCAGACTCATGTAGGTGAGCCCTCTTAAAAACAAGGGGCTTTTTCTAAGCAGGATGAAAATAGGTTTCAAAAAGGCTGCGCACCCATAGATGGGAAACATCCAGATGGAAGTGGTGCCCTTCAGGCGCATGTCACGGCGACGGAAGGAATTAAATGCAGTAAAAAGGATTTCCATGCACCAGCCAAAGAGACCGCAACGCATGAAATTTTGAATGAATTGTTTGAGAAAACCGGGGATTGGAATCAAATTCAGCATAGAACACCTCGCATGTGTTATAACTGACAGGACAAGAGTCGTCAGTGTATTGATTGGGGATAGTATGAGTTGGCTGTGGAAAAATTATGCATGAGCGATTCTAAGCTTTGGGGAATATGTGTTTAGGGAGATGGAAGGATGAAATATCAGGAGGCATTGGACTATATTGAGAGTATTCAGTCTTATGGCATTGTGCCGGGGCTTTCGTCTGTTACAGAGCTTTGCAGACTGATGGGAAATCCTCAGGATAGATTGAAATTTGTTCATATTGCAGGAACCAATGGTAAGGGGTCAGTTCTTGCTTATGTTTCCACAATATTGAAGTGTGCAGGTTATCGGGTGGGAAGATATATTTCCCCCACCATATTTGAGTATCGTGAAAGAATACAGATAAATGGCAGGAATATTACAAAAGATGCATTATGTGAAGGAGTTGCGCTTTTGCGGGATGCCTGCAATGAAATGGTGGCGAGAGGTTTACCACATCCTACACCTTTTGAGGTGGAGACTGTGCTGGGATTTTGGTATTTTGAGAGGCAGGCCTGTGATATTGTGGTATTGGAGACAGGTATGGGGGGACTTTCGGATGCTACTAATCTGATTCAAAATACGGAGGTTGCAGTGCTTGCATCCATCAGTATGGACCATATGAAGTTTTTGGGAGACACCTTAGAAGCCATTGCGGAGCAGAAAGCAGGAATTATAAAGGAAGGCTGTGCGGTTGTCTCTGCCATGCAAAAGGCTGAGGCTATGGATGTAATAGAGCGGGTGACTGCGGAACAAAAAGGTACGCTTCATGTGGCGGATATGGATTATATTGTTAACCTAAAGCAAGGTACAGGCAGGAACATTGAATGCCAGAAGTTTGATTATATAGGTGCAGATGGCTATAGCCTTAAACAGCTGGAAATTCATTTGGCGGGGGCTGTCCAGTCGGAGAATGCTTTGCTCGCTATTGAGGTAATCCGTGCTTTACAGAAAAAAGGATATACCATTACGGACAATTCGATACGCAAGGGCCTTAAGGAGACTATATGGCGGGGGCGTTTTTCTGTAATCAGCAAAAAGCCTTTGTTTGTGGTGGATGGTGCCCATAATGAGGATGCGGCGGCAAAACTTGCTAAATCCATTGAAATTTATTTTACAAATCGACGAATTATTTATATAATGGGAATATTAAGAGATAAAGAATACGAGAAAGTGATTGAGCTGACACACAGGTACGCGGATCAGATTATAACTATAACGCCGCCGGACAATCCAAGGGCTATGGGAGCTTATGAATTGGCACAGGAAATTGCTAAGGTACATACTAAGGTAACGGCGGTGGATAGTCTGGAGGAAGCGGTGGAGATGGCAAGACTCTTGGCGGGACCGGAGGATGTGATTCTGGCCTTTGGGTCACTGTCTTATCTGGGAAGGCTCATAAAAATAGTGGAAAGGTAAAGAAACATGGTAGATCAGGACAAGATAAAGGAAGCGGTGAAGCTTTTGCTGGAGGGTATAGGAGAGGATATAAACCGGGAAGGACTGGTGGATACTCCCGAACGAATTGCCAGAATGTATGCTGAGATTATGAGCGGCATGGATGAAAAGCCCGAGGAGCATTTGTCAAAGGTATTTACCGTGGATAACAATGAGATGGTGTTGGAGAAGGATATTGTATTCTATTCCATGTGTGAACATCATATGTTGCCTTTCTATGGTAAGGTACATGTGGCATATATACCGGACGGTAAGGTAGTTGGTTTAAGTAAGCTTGCGCGTACTGTGGAGCTGTATGCCAAGAGATTGCAGATTCAGGAGCAGATGACGGCACAGATTGCAGATGCCATTATGGAGTGTCTGATGCCGCAGGGAGTGATGGTTGTGGCAGAGGCAGAGCACATGTGCATGACTATGCGAGGCGTGAAGAAGCCGGGAAGCAAGACAGTAAGCATTGCCACCAGAGGTGTATTTGAGGATAATGCAGCGTTACAGAACCAGTTTTTTCAGATGTTGCATGTGTAGGCAGATATGAATAGAGTAGACCGAATTTTAAATCATAAATTGTTTCAGATTCATCTGCAGGAAAATGAGAAAGCGGAAGCGGAGAGGCAATTTTGTCGCCATGGCATGGTTCATTTTCTGGATGTGGCGCGTATTGCAGAGATTATTAATTTGGAAGAGGGGCTGAGCCTGCAACGAGAGTTGATTTATGCAGCGTCGCTTTTGCATGATATTGGCAAGCATATACAGTATGAGAACAGAACGCCGCATGAAATTGCAAGTGCACAGATTGCACCGGAAATTTTGGCTGATTGTGGATTTGATAAGGCAGAAGCAGATTGTATTGTGGAGGCTATTTTGAGTCATCGTGATGAGAAAATTGCTAAGGAGCCGGATTTGCGAGGCGTTTTGTATCGTGCGGATAAAGCCAGCAGGGCATGTTTTGCCTGTAAGGCAGAGTCTGAATGCAATTGGAAGGATGGCAAGAAGAATCTGACTATCAAGTACTAGTATAAATATTTTTAAATAAGTGGACTATATTCTTGTCGTGTAGTATAATGC
>CAYOGM010000049.1:0-17370 GCA_964403595.1 uncultured Acetatifactor sp.
GTGAGGAGGAGCTTCCTGCCAGAGTGGAAGAGGTTCATCACGCTAAGGAAGAGGGCATCATTTTTGATTTGCTGACCAATCCTACTGAGATTATTGCAGATGAGAAGGGCTGGGTTACCGGCATGAAGTGTATCAAGATGGAGCTTGGTGAGCCTGATGAGTCCGGCAGAAGACGTCCTGTAGAGGTGCCTGATTCTGAGTATACCATGGAAGTAGATACAGTAATCATGTCTTTGGGAACCTCACCCAATCCTTTGATTTCCTCTACTACAGAGGGCCTTGAGGTCAATAAGTGGAAGTGTATCGTAGCAGATGAGGCAAACGGCAAGACTACCAAGGAAGGCGTATATGCCGGTGGTGATGCAGTGACAGGTGCTGCAACCGTAATTCTTGCCATGGGCGCAGGTAAGGCGGCCGCAAAGGGAATTGACGAGTATTTGAGTGGCAAATAAACTGTCCATAGCATGCCATGGGCGCAGGCAAATAGCTGTAAAGAGAATGGATGATATTTGAATAGTAAATAATCTTGATATTCTGTTACAGCTTATGGCTTGATATATTTTACAATGATGAAATGGGCATATACAGAAAAATTAAGCCAAAATACCCGGGAAATTACTAAAATAGGGGTATTAGAGTGCGTTTTTTCTGTATATGCCCAATAATACTATAAAACATTTAAAAAGTTGACTGAATTCCGTCAAAAGGGGCATATAGAAGCAAAAAAATTATATATGCCCTTTTTAATATGATAGGTATTGGAGAAAAAGTATGAAAGTGACCATTCTCTGTGTAGGCAAAATAAAAGAAAAGTTCTACAGAGATGCCATAGACGAATATGCAAAACGCCTGAGTAAGTACTGCAAGTTTGAGATTGTTGAAGTTGCTGATGAGCAGACGCCAGACAAGGCAAGTGTTGCAGTGGAAGAGCAGATTAAAGCCAAAGAAGCAGAACGCATTCTTAGTAAAATTAAGGATAATACTCTTGTATGCACCTTGGAGATTGCAGGCAAACGTTTAACTTCCGAGAAGTTTGCAGACTGGATAAATCAGGCGGCTATCGCCGGTAAGAGCAGTATCTGTTTTGTTATTGGAGGTTCTTTGGGACTTCATGAGTCCGTAACGAAAAGGGCAGATTATCATTTGAGTTTTTCCGATATGACTTTTCCTCATCAGTTAATGAGAGTGATTTTAAGTGAACAAATTTATAGGGCTTTCCGCATTATCAGTGGGGAGCCTTACCATAAGTAGGTGATACAAATGAGCATGGTTTTGGTGGAAATTGTTATTGTAAATATTTTATTGATTATTGCAATGATTTTTGAGAAGAAAACGGGTGAGATTCCGCCTCTTATTGGTTGGATAGGTTGTGCCGCAGGTATTTTGTGCAGTGTGCTGGGTGATGCCATCTGTTCATGGCAGGAGGATTTGATTGCATATGGTATAAGCTATGTTGTAATTCTGATTATTTATACGAAATGGAACAGTTTAATGGGCGGCGGTGTGTTGAAAATGCTGGCGATGACTTCTGTTTACTTTGGACGTTATGCGTTGGTTGTTTTTGTGATGATTTTTGTCAGTGTTATGATATATATCCCTATTGCGGCAAGAAATTATAAAGGTGGGGAGGTCATGGCTGTGCCGTTTGTGTTTGTCGGTTCTTTGCTTGCTTCTGCATTGGTGTGTTTTATATAACAGATTAAGAGAACATGTAACTTCGGCTATGTGTTCTTTTTTGGAAGTTTTCTGCAATTGACCTAACCCTATCATTTCGTATATAATATTATTATCAAGGAGGTCGTGGACATGGCTTTTTGTATTATAACGGATTCAGCATCGGATATTCCGAAGCGCATTATTGATGAGTACAATCTTCATGTGATTCCTACGCCGGTTACGTTGGATGGTGAGGATTATTTTGATGGTGCTACCCTGCAACCGGATGAGTTTTATCGGATTCAGAAGGAGAATAAGGTTGATATCAAGACCTATCATATCAGCCAGTTTATGTTTTATGAGAATTTCAAGCCCTTTGCAGAGCGTGGGGATGAGGTTTTGTATATTTGCTTTTCCACCGGAATTGCAGGAACCTATCAGGCTGCGAATCTGGCGAAGGCAGATATTTTAGAGGAGTATCCGGATTTTAAGATTACGATTATTGATTCAAAGGGGGCTTCCCTTGGATTTGGGTTGGTAGTATATAAATTGCTTCGTATGCAAAGAAATGGCGCGCCCAAGGAGCATTTGATTGAGGCGGCAGAATATTTTTGTGAGCATATGGAGCATGTCATAACAGTTAATACATTGGAATATCTGGCGCGAGGCGGAAGACTTTCTAAGACGTCTGCAGCAGTTGGTGGTGTGCTGGATATTAAGCCTATTATTATCGTAAATGAGAATGGCGCACTGGAATCAGTGGAGAAGGTGCGAGGCATGAAGAAGACCATTCGACGATGTCTGGAGATGGTTAAGGAAAAAGGTGCATCTTTGGATAAGCAGATTGTGGGTGTAGTGTACGGTGCAGATGAGGCGGATGCACAGCCGATTCTGGACGCACTTCAAAATGAAATCGGTGTGCGTGAGATTTTGTTAGGACAGATTGGTTGCGCAATCGGAGCTCATACCGGACCTGGAATTGTAGCAATTGTATTTGAGAATGCCTATGATGAGAAATATGAGGAGTATTTGAAATGACCAAAAAGCAGCTTGCTTTGGCAATCATAGAGAGACTGAAGCAGGAGTATCCCCAGTCGGGGTGTTCTTTGGAATATGATCAGGCGTGGAAACTGCTGGTAAGTGTGCGTTTGGCGGCTCAGTGTACGGATGCCCGGGTAAATGTGGTTGTTGAGGGCTTGTATGAGAAGTATCCCGACTTAAATGCTCTGGCGGATGCGCCGGTGGAGGAGATTGAGCGGATTGTGCGTCCCTGCGGTCTAGGAAATAGTAAGGCTAGGGACATCAGTGCCTGCATGAAAATGCTTCGCGATGAGTATGGTGGCAGGGTGCCGGATACCATGGAGGAACTTTTGAAGCTTCCCGGTGTGGGACGTAAGAGTGCCAATCTTGTCATGGGTGATGTGTATGGGAAGCCTGCTATTGTCACAGATACCCACTGTATTCGTCTGGTGAACCGCATGGGGCTTGTGAATGGGATTAAGGAGCCCGGTAAAGTGGAGAAGGAGTTGTGGAAGATTATTCCGCCGGAGGAAGGAAATGATTTTTGCCACAGGCTTGTGGACCATGGAAGGGCGGTTTGTACTGCGAGGACGAAGCCATATTGTGACAAGTGCTGTTTGCAGGATATCTGTAAGAAGAAAATTTAATGACGGAAGAAAATAGAAGAAGTATAAGAAGTACAAATAGAAAAAAGTAGTTCTAAGAGACATACAGGAGGTGCGTAATATGCAGGCTGTAATGGATTTTATGAATTATCTGGAAGAATTTAATGAGTTGTCTGTAGCAGTGCGCTTGATATTAGCGGCGGTCATGGGTGGAATCATTGGCATGGAGCGAGGTGCCACCAAGCATGCGGCAGGACTTCGTACCTTTATGCTGGTGTGTTTGGGCGCTGCACTGGCACAGATTGTAGATATGCGCTGTGTGACCATGTACCAGTTAGGTGATCCCATGCGTCTGGCTCAGGGTGTTATAAATGGTATCGGATTTTTAGGCGTGGGCACTATTATTGTTACCGGAAGAAGCCATATCAAGGGTCTTACTACGGCGGCTACTTTGTGGACGACGGCAATTCTTGGAATCTCCATTGGTTCCGGTTATATCTATTCATCGATTATTACCTTTGTGTTGATTATGATTGTGATTAAGCTGATGGCGGGCTTTAGCCGCAAGCAGATTCTGCATAATCGTCAGATGCAGATTAAGGTGGAGGTTACTGATAACGATGGAGCCAAAAAGGTGATTGCATTTCTTCGTGAGCAGGGATATCGTGTGACGGAGCTGGACAAGAATAAAAACGAAAATAATTTGCTTTTGAACATGGACCTTGATTTGGGACGAAAGGTTAATCATGATAAGGTGATTGAAGCGCTTAGCGCGTTAGAGGAAGTAGATTTTGCCATGGAGATTCTTTGAGAACATTGATGCATATAATACCATAAGCGGTTGCTTGGAGATGCTTTATGGAAATTTATGTAGTACAGCCGGGGGATTCGGTTGATGTGATTGCAGAGAGGTTTGGTGTCTCTGTGCAACAAATTATACAGGACAATCAGTTGATTTATCCATATGAGCTTGCCATTGGGCAGGCTCTTTTGCTTATACAGGGGGATAGGAATCCATTCAGAAGTATCAGGGTCAGCGGGTATGCCTATCCCTTTATCAGTCCATGGGTTTTGGAGCAGACCTTACCCTATTTGTCAGAGCTGCCTGTTTTTTCTTATGGTTTTACTTATGAAGGAGAGCTGATTCCGCCTTTTTGGGATGATGAGTGGATGATTCGGGAGGCAGAGCGTTTTGGAGTGCAGCCTATTCTTGTTTTAACTCCCTTTGGGCCGGATGGGAAATTTAACAATAGTCTGATTAGTTCGGTGGTAAACAATCTATCTTATCAAGATAACCTGATTCAGAATCTTTTGACAACTATGGGAGGGAAGGGGTATCAGGGGCTGGATATTGATTTTGAATACATTTTGGCGACAGACAGGGATGCCTTTACAGAGTTTGTGCGCCGGACGGCAGAGGCTATGCGGGAAAATGGTTACCATACCTCGGTAGCGTTGGCTCCCAAGACCAGTACAGACCAGACAGGGCTTCTCTATGAAGGTAAGGATTATGGTGCGCTTGGAGCGGTTGCAGACCATGTGCTTCTGATGACCTATGAGTGGGGTTATACTTATGGGCCGCCTATGGCGGTGGCTCCCATCAATCAGGTGCGAAGGGTGGTGGAGTATGCCTTGACAGAGATTCCGGCGACAAAAATTGATTTGGGGATTCCCAACTATGGCTATGACTGGCCCTTACCCTATGAGAGGGGCGTAACTGCGGCTACTACCATCAACAATGTGGAGGCAGTGCGGATTGCCATTCGCCAGGGGGCAGAGATTCAATTTGATGAATTGGCGCAGAGCCCATTTTTTAGCTATACCGATAGCGCTACAGGGATAGAACACGAGGTATGGTTCGAGGATGTGCGAAGTCTCCAGGCCAAGTTTGATTTGATTAAGGAATTTGAGCTCAGAGGGGGTGGATATTGGCAGATTATGCAGTGGTTCCGAGCCAATTGGTTGTTGCTTTCGGAAAATTTTTATATAGATAAGGGGGTGTAGTATCTATTGAACATGGATATTTATCAATGGATGTACAGCAAACTTGATTTGTGGTATACTTTAATAAGTAGTTAAAGTTCCGGAATCCCCAAGCGATACAAGGAGGGCTGCATATGAGAATGTACGATATCATTATGAAGAAGCGTAACGGTAGTGAGCTGAGCACAGAAGAAATCAATTTCTTTGTGGAGGGTTATACCAAGGGAGAAATCCCCGATTATCAGGTGTCTGCGTTGATGATGGCGATTTATTTTCAGAAGATGAATAAGGCGGAGACTCATGCACTCACCATGGCCATGATGAATAGCGGCGATGTGCTGGATTTGTCTGAGATTCAGGGAATTAAGGTTGATAAGCACAGTACAGGTGGTGTGGGAGATAAGACTTCCTTGGCATTGACCCCTATGGTGGCAGCCTGTGGTATTCCGGTGGCAAAGATGAGCGGACGGGGACTGGGACATACGGGAGGCACCATTGATAAGCTGGAGAGCTTCGAGGGATTTTCTACGGGGATTTCTACAGAAACTTTTATTGATAATGTGAATCGAATTGGTATTGCTATTATGGGTCAGACTGCTGACCTTGCGCCGGCGGACAAAATGCTTTATGCTCTCAGGGATGTGACTGCAACGGTAGATAATTTGTCCCTGATAGCAAGCTCTATTATGAGTAAAAAGCTGGCGGCAGGAGCAGATGCCATTGTGTTGGACGTAAAGACCGGAAGCGGTGCGTTTATGAAGGCGGAAGAAGATGCGAAAGCTCTGGCCCGGGAGATGGTGGATATTGGTATCGCAGCCGGTAAGCATACAGTAGCGGTTATTTCGGATATGGACCAGCCTTTGGGACGTGCCGTAGGAAATGTTCTTGAGGTGAAGGAAGCTATTGATACATTAAAGGGGCAGGGACCGAAGGATTTTGAGAAACTTTGTTTGACTTTGGGAAGTCAGATGCTGATTGCCGGAGGTAAGGCAGAGGATGAAGCACAGGCAGAAGAAATGCTAAAGCAGGTGATTGCGGATGGGTCGGCAATGAAAAAGCTGGCAGAGTTCGTGGAGGCTCAGGGTGGTGATTCACAGGCAGTTTATGATCCTGAGCTTTTGCCCAAGGCGTCTATTGTACAGAGCATTCCTGCGCCTGTGAGCGGATATATTCAGCATATTGCCTGTGATGAAGTGGGTATTTGTTCTCTAATGCTGGGCGGTGGTCGAGAGACCAAGGAGAGTGAGATTGATCTGGCGGTTGGAATTATATTAGAGAAGAAGGTAGGCGATTATGTGGAGGCAGGGGAGCCTCTCGCCTATATTCATGCCAATGATGAGGTGAAATGCGAGGCGGCTTCCAAACGCTATATTGAGGCAGTAACTATTTCTTCATATAAGCCTGAGAGGGAAGGATATTCTATTATAAAAGCAGTCATGGATGGCAGGAGCTAAACATATACTGTTATCATGAAAGCAGATAATAGACAAAATCAAAAAAATATTAATCATAATCAAACAAATCCCAAAAAGGCGAGAATATTAGAATCCCTACAGCTTCCCAAGGATGTATGTCTGGGAGCTCTCAGGGTGACACTTACCGGCAATGAGGAGGCCTGGATTGAGAATTATAAAGGACTGCTGGAATATTCGGAGGAGGCAGTTGTATTACAGGGTAAGAATTGTCAGGTGCGATTTGAGGGCGTTTCTCTGACCATTGATTATTATACCAATGAGGATATGAAAATCAGCGGCTGTATTCGAAATGTCTGCTATTTGTAGCAAGCAGCATTCGAAAAAGAGGGAGGAGCGCATGCTTAATCTTTTGAAACAGACCAAGGGATATTTGCGGATTCATGTCAGTGGGTTTTCACCGGAACGTTTTATGAATCTTTGCAGTAACAGGGATATTTTGTTGTGGGATATTGTGCGGGATGATAATGGTTATCAGATGTGTGTCAGCCTGCAGAGTTTTTATCAATTGAAGGCCATTGTGCGTAAAACAAGAACAAAGGTAGTCATCATAGAAAAATGCGGACTACCTTTTTTGGTGCCTGTAATGCAGAAAAGACGAGTGTTTGTAGCAGGGCTTTTAATGGCAGTTGCTTTTTGGTACTGTTCTTCATGGTTTGTTTGGGATATTGAAGTTACGGGGAATTATCAAATCACGACGGACCAACTGGAATCTTTTTTGAAAACACAGTCTGTGCGGACGGGCATGCGAAAGGATGATTTGGATATTGGCAGTCTGGAAAAGGAAATCCGAAGACAGTTTAGTCTCGTGACATGGACTTCTGCCAAGCTGGATGGCACAAAGCTGGTGATATCCGTAAAAGAAAATGATGCTCCTATTTTGAATGAAAGCGATTTGAAACAAACGGTTACAGGGACGGACCTGGTGGCAGATTATAGTGGTAAAATTGTATCTATGGTGGTGCGAAGCGGAGTACCCAAGGTTGCTATTGGCGATGAGGTGGAGGTTGGAACGGTTCTGGTGGATGGCAAGGTGCCTGTGTATAATGAGGATGGAACAGTCAGAGAATATATTTTGAAAGATGCAGATGCGGATATTGTGATAGAACATATCAAGGAATTTGAGAGTACTTTACCTTTTGAATATGTGGAAAAGGAATATACAGGACGTGAAAAGAAACAGCCATTTGTTCGAATTGGAGATAATTTTGAGGGAAAAATACCGGTGGAAGACCCCTATTTGATTTATGACCGTGTAATGCGTCAGAGTCAGCCGCTTTTCTTTGAAAAGCTGAATATCCCTATTTTTAGCGGTTCTTATACTTATCGAGAGTATCGAAATGTGGAGTATGAATATACTTTGGAGGAGGCTGAAGTGCTTCTTAAGGAAAAATTAATGCTATTTATTTCAACTTTAGAGGAAAAAGGGGTACAAATTATTGAAAAAAATGTTAAAATAGATACGAGTGACAGTGGGTGGATAATATATGGAGAGTTTTTAGTACATGAACCCATAGGAAAAAGTGTTGTCACGGACAGGGGAACAGAGAACGTTGAAGAATGATTTTACAGATAGTTTTTCTATGAATATAGATATGCCAATAGAGCATATGCAGAAGATTTTTGGCATGAATGATTCCTATATCAAGAAGCTGGAGCGTGATTTTCATGTGTCGGTAGTGGACCGAAACGGTCATGTGGTTATAAGCGGCGAGGAAGAGAATGTTGTGCGTGCGGCTGGTGTATTGCGTCAGCTGACGATTTTGTCTGACAGAGGCAATGAGATTGAAGAACAGAATGTGGATTATGCCATCACCCTTGGGCGGGAATCCAAGGAGGAGGCACTGACGGAAATTGATACCGACTGTATCTGCCATACCATAAATGGTAAGCCTATCAAGCCTAAGACTTTGGGACAGAAGGCCTATGTGGATGCCATCCGCAACAATATGGTGGTGTTCGGTCTGGGACCTGCAGGAACCGGTAAGACCTATCTGGCCATGGCTATGGCGATTACCGCATTCAAAAATGACGAGGTTAGTCGAATTATTCTTACAAGACCTGCGATTGAAGCCGGAGAAAAGCTTGGCTTTCTGCCCGGTGATTTGCAGAGTAAGGTAGATCCTTACTTGCGCCCGCTCTATGATGCTTTGTATCAGATTATGGGTGCAGAGAGCTTCACGAAAAACATGGAGAAGGGCTTGATTGAGGTGGCACCTTTGGCCTACATGAGAGGTCGTACTCTTGACAATGCTTATATTATTTTGGATGAGGCGCAGAATACTACACCTGCCCAGATGAAGATGTTTTTGACACGTATTGGCTTCGGCTCCAAGGTGGTAGTGACAGGTGATTCTTCCCAGAAGGACTTGCCTGTGGGGACTAAGTCGGGTCTGGATGTGGCAGAGAAGGTGCTGAATAAGATTGAAGGCATCTCCTTTTGTAAGCTGACCAGTAAGGATGTAGTGAGACATCCTTTGGTACAGAAGATTGTAAATGCTTATGACAACTATGAGGCGAAGGAAAAGTCCAGAGGACGGGAGAAGTATGGCAGGAAGTAAAAATAAAAGAACCGGAGTCCTGTTACTTCTTGAAATTGGCTGTATGGCACTTGTGACAGTCGGTATGGCAGGACTGGTATTTGGAGGATTAGTTAAGCAGAGCATGGATTATATGCTTGCGCATATTGTTTTGATTATACTTGGAATCGGCATTGTAGGATTTGGAGTGCGCAGAGGTGTGCTTACAGGGGATTTGGATTATGATAATTGTGAATACCCCGGGCGTTTCTGGCAGTGCTTCCTTTTAGGACTTGTCGTTTCCTTTGTGTGTATTTTTTTGCCTTCTGCGGCATGGCCCTTTTTGCCTGTATATATTCTGCTTACTCTTTATAGCAGTGTACCGCTTGGAGCGCTTTCAGCGACAATTCTTTTGGCTATACCGGTGTGTCTGAGCGGTGCGGGGGTGGAAGTGTTTTTGATGTATGCAGTCAGTGGTTTCTGGGGAGTTGTGTTGTTTAAGGATATTCGGAATGGGTTTCGAATCGGGTTGCCTTTTGGGTTGTCCATAGCGGGGCTTCTGGTTTGTGAGACTGCAGGGACGGTGCTTGTGATGAATGCCAGACCGGGCGTGGAATCCTTTGTGGTACCTGCGATTAATCTGATTGTTTCCGGCATTATAATGCTGGGAATCCTAAAAATCTTTTTTGGTAAAGTGATATACAAGTACAGAGAGAATTATCTGGACTTAAATGACCCGGAAAATGAGGTTTTGGGGGCTCTTAAGCAGTCTGATAAAAATTCCTATATGAAAAGCATACATACAGCTTATTTTTGTGAAAGAATTGCTTTGAAGCTGGAAATGCATTCGGATGCTTTGAAATGTGCCGGTTATTACCATGGATTAAAACCGGATGCAGAAGAGCTGCAGGGTCTTTCTTTTCCGCCGGAGGTTCAGGCTGTTTTGGAGGAGTATCATACGAAAGGTAAAGCAATTCTACACAAGGAGACAGCTGTTTTGATGATTTCGGAGAATATTGTCAGTACAGTTTTAAGTTTGCTTCAGCAGGCGAAAGGTGCTCCGGTAGATTATGATAAGGTGATAGATGCAGTATTTAAGCGCTATCAGGAGGCTGGTACTTTCAAACAGTGTGATATTTCCATGAGAGAGTTTTTTACCATGCAGAAGATATTTAAGGAGGAGAAGCTGTATTATGACTTTTTACGTTGAGTTTGATGAAGGAATTGACAATTCCTACGATTTTGATACAGATGAAGTGGTGAAGGCTGTTGCAGAAGCGGTGCTGGAGATGGAGGCGTGTCCTTATGAAGTCTGCGTGAATGTGCTTGTGACAGATAATGAGGGTATCAAAGAGTTTAACAGACAATATCGTGATATTGATAAGGAGACGGATGTGTTGTCCTTCCCCAATATGGATTTTGATAAACCCGGCGTATTTGATATTGCCGAGGAGCGGGAGGCTGATTATTTTGACCCTGAGAGTGGAGAATTGGTATTGGGGGATATTATTCTTTCGGTAGACAGAATCAAAGAACAGGCAGAAAGCTATGGTCACAGTCAAAAGAGGGAGTTTGCTTTTTTGGTTGCTCATAGTATGTTGCATCTATGTGGATATGACCATATGGAGGAGATGGAAGCTGCTGTTATGGAAGGAAAACAGGAGGCTGTACTTAAGGGACTTGGAATTACCAGAGATTAAGTGAAGTATATGAGGATAGACGAATGAATCAGATTGAAATGAAAAAACGTCAGATGCAGATGTTTGCCTGGGGATTGGGCTTTATTGTTCTTATGATGTTGGGTAATATTCTTGGCGATAATGGAGTTGCTTATTTTGCCATTGCAATAGAGAGTTTTCTGCTTTTTTGGACAGTGACAGGCGGAGCACTTACGGATGTTCTTGGCAGAATTTTGCGGGGGAAAAGTAATAAAGGACAGTTTAAGAATATTAAAAAATTCTGCCGTACTGCTTTTGTGGTAGAAGGCTTTTGGGGGCTTGCTGGCAGTTTTGTGATGTTTGTGCTGGCGAAAACCTTGGGAGAGGGACTTTTTGGGTTACCTTACAGTGTGGCAATAATAAGAATTCTTGCGCCGGTAATATTTATACGAACCATATCGGCAGTGTTTTTGGGCTGTTTTCAGGGAGAGGGAACGGAGCTTCCTACAGTAATAGCCTGTTTTGCAAGACAAGTGGGTATCTTGGGATTTTCACTTCTTTTTGTGAATTTGTTTCAGAGATATGGCAGTAAGGTAAGCAGTCTGCTTCGTCAGGAGAACTTTACCGCCATGTATGGTGGTATGGGTGTTGCACTTGCTGTACTTGTGACAGAGCTTTTGCTTGTAATCTTTTTGTTTTTTGTGTATCAGGGGAGTCGTAGAAAAGAGCGGCGAGGAAATAGTGAAGGAATGCGAATTACAGATACCTTTTCCGGACAGACGGCGCTTCTTGTGGGCAATTTGTTTCCAGCGATTTTACGAAGTTTTTTGCTGTTTTTACCCATGTGGCTTGGTATTATTTTTTATCAAAAAAGCGTGCCGGATATTGCCGGTTTAAACGATTACGGTGTACTGTATGGAAAGGTTTTGCCGATTCTTGGGGTTGTGGTTCTACCCGGGTGTCTTATGCTCTTGGAGTGTACACACAAGATGGTTGCATGTGTACGCCGGGAGGAGCAGCGCTATGCGCGGGGACATTTTCAAGGTGGTCTGCATATGGTTGTAGTGTATGGAATGTTCAGCGCAGTATTTGTTGCATTAAACGCATCTCAGCTTGCAGGAATTTTTTGTGAGACAGGCATTGAATTGTGTACACAGATGCTTCGTTACGGTGCGTTTGTAATGATGATATTGTTACTTGGATTTTATTTTACAGAGATTTTGACAGCCTTAGGTGGCAGGTACTTTGTATTTGGACTTCTGGTGCTATTTAATCTGATTTATGCAGGCAGTCTGGTATTGTTTTTAAATGGAGGTAAGACGGGCATAATGGCACTGATTTATAGCGCAATGATTGCAAGTGCAATTTATGTGGCAGGCAGTGCGGTTGTGTTGTTCGTACAGCTTCGTTACAATGTGGACTGGTTACAGACGGTTGCCGTGCCGGCGGCTATAGCCAGTGCGGTAGGATTGATTCTGCTGTTTTTAAACAAGATAATGTATCCACATCTGGGAGATTTGATTACAGTGATTGTGGCTTTGGTTGTAGGAAACCTGTGTTATTGGGTATTTCTTATGCTGATGCGTAATTTCAGGGAACAGGAGCTTGCCTATACGCCATTGGGCAGGATTATTAAGGCAATTGGCCAAATGCTTCGTATTTATTAATGAAATAGATAATCTTATTTCCAAGTGGAAGATGAAATAAAGAAATAAAGAATAAAATCTATGAAAAAGCTGATACTTAATCCTAAGACTGAAAAATGCAGGTGAGGGAAATGAAGGTTTTAAAAGGTATCAGCTTATTCTTTGTATATCCTTTGACAATGCTGCTTGTAGGGTTTTGGTGCGGCGTACAGACAGAACGTTTTTTCTATCCATGGGAGGGAACCGGGCAGTCAGTACAGCAGACTGAGCTAATACAGCACACAACTGAGGAGGAATTGGAAAACGACACAGAAAATATGGTCGCCGTAACTACCCGCCAGGAAAGTCTTTGTGCCGACACCGAATATATGGTTGAGGAGGTTGATGTTCTGCGGGGGACATCTGTGGAAACGATGCGAGTTCTTCCCAGTCAGTATATTGGTATGACCAGAGAGCAGTTTCTTGCTACTATGGAGAATTATCAGAGTGCACCGCCCTTGATGGAACTGGAGAGGGGCTTTGAGAGTCTGGAAGTGCTTTCCTTTTCAAGGGAGCGTGTTAGTGTTCGTATGAATTATCGATATGTACAGCCCGGTCAGGGATTTTATTTGGCAGTACGAGATAATGAGGTGGTAGTGTACTTAGACGATAAAGAGACTATTTATATTGATGATACAGGAATTATGTTGGACACCCTGCCCGATGATATGCAAATTAATATTATCGGTATGTATTATGTGGAGGGAGAAGGCGATTTATATAATTTTCTGGAGACCTATTCCAGTTAGGTCATGAGGAAACGAATTTGGGTCTATGGCCCAAAGCTCGCAGGCTGTGGAAAGGGCATGGTTATTAGAATGGCACAGAAATCAAAGATGAAAATTGGAATAGTGGGTGGTGGTGCAGCCGGAATGATGGCGGCAATCACAGCGGCTACAGATGGAGCAAAGGTTACCCTTTTAGAGGGTGGAGAGCGGGTAGGCAAAAAGATTCTTTCTACCGGTAACGGCAAGTGTAATCTGGGCAACCTCAATCTGAGCGCGGCGGATTATTATGGTGCCGATGAGGAATGGATTGCAGAATGCTTAAGTCGTTTTGACTCTGATGATACATTGCGTTTTTTTGGCAGAATAGGTTTGATGTTAAAAGAAAAAAATGGATATTTATATCCTTTATCAGAACAGGCAGCATCGGTTTTGGATGTGCTTCGTACAGAACTTCGAACATGTGGAGTAGAGGTTATAACTGAGAGTAAAATTATATCTGTGGAAAAAAGAACTGAGGGGGACTTTGTGGTTCGTTCAGCGGATAAAAGCTTTTATTTTGACAGGGTGATTCTGGCTTGTGGAAGTAAGGCTGCACCCAAGACAGGTTCTGATGGCAGTGGTTATAAGCTGGCAAAACGATTGGGGCACGAGTTAATACCCACCGTACCGGCACTGGTACAGCTTCGATGTGGCGAAGGATATCTGAAAGAAGTATCAGGAGTGCGTACCGATGCGCAAATAACTGTTATGGGGACAGAGGACAAGATTACCGAGTGTGGTGAGTTACAGCTCACAGATTATGGTATTTCCGGAATCCCTGTTTTTCAACTGAGTCGTAAGGTGAATTATCTGCTCCGAAATCTGGGTAAAGATGGCGAGGTTGAGGTGCAAATTGATTTGTTGCCGGAATACACGAAAGAGGATTTGGAGCAGTTGTTAACTGTACGAAAACTGCTTCAGACTGACCGTACAGTGGAAGAATTTTTTACAGGAATTTTAAATAAAAAACTGATGCTTTTGTTTATTATGATGGCAGGGCTTAAGCGGGATATGTTGGTGGAGCTGGCAGAAAATTGGCGTTTGGAGGCGGTTTTTGACTTGTGCAAAAATTGGCGATTACATGTCATCGGCAGCAATCCCTATGAAAATGCCCAGGTTTGTGCCGGAGGTGTGGACACTACGCAGGTTAATACCACCATGGAATCCCAATTAGTACCGGGACTTTATTTTGCAGGGGAGCTTTTGGATGTGGACGGCAGATGTGGCGGCTATAATCTGCAATGGGCATGGTGCAGTGGTTATCTTGCGGGACATAATGCGGCTTTATAAAGGGAATGGAAGGTTTTTAGGATACATATATGATACGGATTAATCAGTTGAAGATTAAAAGTGAATTAGTGCACAGTGCCAAGAGCCAAGGTGATTTGGGATTAAAAAAACTTCTTGCTGCTAAGGCTTCGGCAGCATTACAGGTTCCTCAGGCGGATATACTTGAGATAGAGATTTGCAAGGAATCTATTGATGCCAGAAAGAAACCGGAAATTTTTTATATTTATACAGTAGAAGTGCGCATCAAACAGGAGCGCAAACAGCTTAAGCGAATATTGTCGCCCGGCAAGAAAAAGGGTGGTAATGTACAGATAAGCGAAGGAGAAACGGTAAAATTTCGCTTTCCAAATGCTGGAGAGAGAGTATTGGAAGCTCCGGTGGTGATTGTGGGAACCGGTCCGGCAGGACTGTTTTGCGGATATTTTCTGGCAAAGCATGGATATCGCCCTGTTTTGTTGGAACGGGGCAGATGTGTTGAGGAGCGCCAGAAGGATGTGGAGCGTTTTTGGGAGACAGGCGTGTTGGACACCCTTTCCAATGTACAGTTTGGTGAAGGGGGGGCAGGAACCTTTTCAGATGGTAAATTGAACACACTGGTAAAGGATAGGGATGGTCGTAATCGGGCTGTTTTGCAGGTGTTTGTGGACTGTGGAGCCAATCCGGAGATTCTATATGAAGCCAAACCCCATATTGGAACAGATGTGCTTTGTAAGGTTGTAAAGCATATGCGTGAGCAGATTATGGAGTGGGGCGGACAAGTGCGTTTTGAAAGTCAGATGACGGATGTAGACATACAGGATGGCAAAGTTGCAGGAGTATGGGTAAATGGAGAAGAATATCTTGTCTGTGAGAAACTGGTGCTGGCAACAGGGCATAGTGCAAGAGATACTTTTGAAATGCTTTACAAAAGACAGATTCCCATGGAGGCCAAGTCCTTTGCGGTGGGGCTTCGAGTGGAGCATACTCAGGAGATGATAAACGAGAGTCAGTATGGTATGGCAGATGTCGGTGATTTTGGGGCTGCGCCTTACAAGGTGGTGGCTCAGGCGGATAACGGCAGAGGGGTATATTCTTTTTGTATGTGTCCCGGTGGTTATGTGGTAAATGCGTCCTCCGAGGAGGGCAGACTTGCAGTCAATGGTATGAGTTATAGCGGACGGAATGGTCAGAATTCCAATTCGGCAATTATCGTGGCTGTTACTCCCAAGGATTTTGGTTCGGAACATCCATTGGCCGGCGTAGAGTTCCAAAGAAAGCTTGAAAGTAAGGCTTATGGTCTGGCAGAGGGTAAAATACCTATGCAAAGATATGGTGTTTTTAAGGCATGTGTGGAACAGAAGAAAAAACAGGATGAGTTAGAGCGGCCGGTAGAGGTTGACACCGGCTGCTTTTTGGGGGATAATGCAAGCTATGGGATTACTCCTGCCAATAAGGGATTATGTGCATGGGCGGATGTAAGTCAGATTTTACCGGAGGAATGTAACGATGCTTTTGTGCAGGGAATGGAGGCTTTTGGCAGACAGATAACCGGGTTTAATTGTCCGGATGCTGTGCTGTCGGGAGTTGAAAGCAGAACCTCATCACCTTTGCGCATTCATCGAGATGAGACGTTACAATCCGTGATAAGAGGACTTTATCCCTGTGGCGAAGGTGCCGGTTATGCGGGAGGAATTACTTCTGCGGCTATGGATGGCCTGCGTGTGGCAGAGAAAATTGCCTCGGAAACGGCTCCGATGCAATAGTCTTGATAGGAAGTTTAAGGGTGTATTTTTTGAATAGTATTGTTGATTGTCTGTATTAGAAATGAGGATGTTTTATGTATAATGATATTTTGACCATAGGATCATTCACCATTCATGGTTATGGTCTGATGATTGCCATTGGTATCTTGACGGCTCTTTTTGTGGGCGAGGCAAGAGCTAAGAAGAGGGGTCTGAGCGGTGACGAGATGTACAATCTGACATTGGTATGTGCAGTGTTTGGATTTCTTGGAGCCAAGCTTTTATTTTGCATTGTGGAGTGGAAGGATTTTATTAAGAATCCATGGAGCATTTTAAGTTCCAGTGGATTTGTTGTGTATGGTGGTATTATTTTTGGCGTTCTGGCAGGACTTACCTGGTGTCGTATTCGTAAGCTTGTCTTTTGGGAATATTTTGATGTGGTGATGCCTTCTGTGGCAATTGCTCAGGGCTTTGGTCGTTTGGGTTGCTTTTTGGCAGGGTGTTGTTATGGAAGAGAGACGGACTCTTGTATCGGTATTGCATTTACCAATTCCAATTATGCGCCTAATAATGTTAAGATGATTCCAACGCAGCTGATTTCAGCAGCGGGGATGTTTCTGATTGCCTTTGTACTGATGCGTTATGCCAAGAATCGAAAGCATCCCGGAACGGTTGGTTTTTTGTATATGATACTTTATAGTATCGGGCGCTTTGGCGTTGAATTTTTGCGAAATGACTATCGCGGTGAGATTGGTATTTTGTCCACCTCCCAGTTTATTTCGATTTTTATGGTTATCATTGGCTTTGGAGGCTTTTTATATTTAGTAAAAAGCAAGGTGACATTACCGGTTGTGGAAGAGATATCTGAAGAGAAAGAAATATCTGAGGATAAAGAAGCATCTGTAGATAAAGAAACATTTGAGGATAAAGAAACAGGAGAAGAATAAAGGAATGAGTCAGTTGAGAGAACTTATTAAGGATAAAAAGAGAATTG
>CAYOGM010000050.1:0-17330 GCA_964403595.1 uncultured Acetatifactor sp.
ATGGATGCCATCCAAAATCCCATGAGTCTGTACGAACCGGTTTTTACAGACGGTGGTGACACCCTCTATGTGATGGACCAGATTTCCGACAAAAAAAATAAAGAAGAGACTTGGATAGAGCATCTCTCCTTAAGCGACGCAATGCAAAAATTAACTGACCGCGAACGTGAAATTATTACCCTTCGTTTCTTCGAAGGCAAAACCCAGATGGAGGTTGCTGACCTCATAGGCATCTCTCAGGCACAAGTCTCCCGTTTGGAAAAAAATGCCCTGCGAACCATGCGTGGATACCTGACTGCATAACTTAGGACATCTGATAACTACTCCAGTTCTTAGGCGCTTCTTCAAAACGTTTGCGCTCCTCAAAATAACGGTCATTCATCCAGGCAATGGCATCCACAATACCATCCTCATCAAAGGTAAACTCCTCCCTCTGTTTCTGTTCCTCGGGAGTCTTGAAATAATTGAAAGGCTCCGGCCAGATAACCGCTTTAAGCACGTCAATCTCCTCTCCCCCATCGGAGGTGGACTTTCCCTTCTCCAGGCGATACCGCATTCCGCGGTATCCGCCGGTATATTCTGATTTTTTCAAAAAAGGTATTGATAAAATATCGTCTCTCTGTATCATATGTATAGCCTCGTTTCTTAATTTGTATGCATCTCAATATTAGGCTTGGGCATATTTGAAAAGGCAATCTTTTTGCATACTTTTTATTTTTGCCTTTTTAGTATACACCCTCCCAAGGATGCATTCAAGAACATTTGCCTCAATTCCCGGGATGAATCTGTCCTAATTTAACAGGTGCTCATTTCCTTTTTGAGCTGCTTCATAATCTTTTTCTCCAATCGGGATATATAGGATTGGGAAATTCCCAAAAGAGTTGCCACTTCCTTCTGGGTCATCTCCTCACCATCCGGCGTGCCCAAACCAAATCGCAAATTAATAATGGTACGCTCCCTCTCGGACAGCTTATCAACTGCCTTCATAAGAAGACCACGCTCCACCTCATTTTCAATACCCTTGTAAATTACATCTTCGTCAGTTCCCAAAATATCTGACAACAGAAGCTCATTGCCATCCCAATCCACATTCAAAGGCTCATCAATGGACACCTCCATTCGCGTCTTATTGTTTCGCCTCAAATACATCAGAATTTCGTTCTCAATACAACGAGAAGCATAGGTAGCCAGCTTTATATTTTTATCCGGCTTAAATGTGTTAATGGACTTTATCAAACCAATCGTTCCAATAGAAATCAAATCCTCCACTCCCACATTGGTATTATCGAATTTCTTAGCTATGTAAACCACCAGTCGCAGATTATGCTCAATCAAAATGGATTTGGCCTCGTCTTCATACTCTGTTCCCAAATCTCCTATCACTTCACTTTCGCGCTCAGCATCTAAAGGTGCCGGAAGAACCTCTGCCCCTCCGATATAATGAATTTCTCCCTGTCTGCGCATAAAAAGCTTATCCTTGCAAATCATTTTGAAGTGCCGCTTGCCCGGCATTGCCACTTTCAATATCATCTTTGTTTCTCCATTTCTTTTCTTAATTTAGATTGTTTTTATTGATTCAAGATGGTAGGATTGATTATCATTGCAATCTTCCCGCTCTCTTCGCCGACCGCCACATAAACCTCTGACAGTCTCTTTGTCATACCACCTGTCTCTATTACAAGCTCAGGCAAAAGATACCCCTTCATAAGTCCATGCTTTTTCCCAATACTATGATAGGGAATCACACGAAAAGGCCGCTCTCCTTCTCCCCAAAGAGCCAGATACACTTCTCTGCTAATCACGGAAACTGCCTTACCACTAATGGGCTCTATCAGACCGTTTCCGGAATCCAGCAAGGCGTCCACACAGACTCTACTTCCACCACATATCAACGTGGCCTTACAGCTGCCCTCCTGCGACCTCTTTCGTTGCTTTTCCACAAACCAGCTTATCGACATGGCCCCCACTGCACCAACACCACACACAGCCCAAATTTCTGTCGTGAAACGATACAGAAAAGGTATATTTTCTCTTACAAAAAGAAGCAGACCACCCATCAGGAACGAATATACAAACATCCACTTTAGAATTTCCATGAACCCTCTAATATTGCCGGGACGAAATGTAATATGTATCACAAGCCCCGTTCCTCCCACCAGTGCTACAGGATATTTCACCCACACCGGCAATGGAACCACAAAAGGCAGCAAATAACATATCGCCCCCACACCGGCTCCTGAAAGCAATCTCCTGCGCGTGGCAGTACGCAGCGTACTTCCATTCACCAGCATCAAAATATACAGATTCATCACAAAATTCACCACAAACAGACTGTCTACATAAACTTCATAATACATCTCATGCCCCTTTTCACAATCATTATAAGAGTTTATGACTGCATATTTTGTCAAAAAACGTAGGGAAGTCTTTATTTTTATTCGACAAAAAAGCAAGTAACAAAAAAAGAGCAGACCGAATACCCGTCTGCTCTTAAATACATATTATTCCATTATCTTTGATTTTCTCGTTTCTAATTGCATGATTTCTATTATTCTCTAATATCAGAGACCGATTATATTCCGCTTCTCAATAATAGTAAAATAATAGCCAGAATAAGCTCAACAACCGATGCCACAAGCCAAAGAATCACACAACCTGCAACTCTCTTCCCGGTAGTCTTCTCACCATTGGAAGCAATTCCTGCACTCACAACGCAAAGTCCGCCACATAAAGCACCGCCGATTGCTCCACCGATAAGCATAAAAAAGTTAATTACATGAAGCACAATAAACACCCAGCCCCATCCCGGCATCTTAGACAACTCAAAGGGTTCTCCTGTATTACAATCCCTTCCATCAATTGTAAGAACAGGGGCACCTCCCTGTCTGATATTCAAAACCGCCTCTTTATTGCCCAACGGTAAGAAATACTGTGAATTGGGAAACATTGATTTGCTCTTAAACTTATTAAGTTTTACTCCCTCGCCACCATTAATACTGATTTTGTTCTTTTCAAACTCCACTTTGTAGATACCTCCATCTACATTAACATCCCATGAATAAGATTGCGCAGCCATTGTTTATCCTCCTTAGTATTAAATTGCTACTTGTCGTAGTTAATATTAGTATACTACTAAGGCTTTGTCAATAGTTTTTTACAAAATAAATTAAATCATGAAAAACTGCCAACCAACCACACAAAAAAGGCACATGTCCGAAGACACATGCCTTAATAAACAAACTCAATATTATTTCTTCTGAAGGAAATCAGGAATCTTCAAGGTCTGATCCTTCACAGAGCTGCGGATATCCGCAGGCTTCTGAATGCCTGAAATAGGCTGTACTGCAGGTCTTGCTGTATTTGCAGCACCTGCTCCCTGTGCTCCCTGAAGATTAAGATTCTTCAAGGAATTAGGAATAATCTGTGAAGTATTCGGTCTGTAAGCAGCACCTGCTCCCATTCTGCCCGGAACGGCTGTCTCTACTGCATCTTCAAGACCGGTTGCAATAACAGTGATATTGCAGATATCTGTCATGGTCTCATCATACATAGCACCGAAGATTACGTTTACTTCCTCTCCTGTCAAATCACGTACATAATCTACTGCATCTGCAGCATCTGCCAGTGTGATATCACCGGATACATTAACGATAACATGGCTTGCGCCTGAAATATTGGTCTCGAGCAAAGGACTCTCAACCGCCATCTTAACAGCCTCAAGAGCCTTATCCTCGCCCTTGCCGGCACCAATACCAATATGTGCAATACCCTTGTCCTTCATAACAGTCTGAACATCTGCGAAGTCCAAATTAATAACTGCGGGCACATTAATCAAATCAGTGATTCCCTGTACAGCCTGCTGTAATACTTCATCAGCCTTCTTCAGAGCATCATTGATGGATGTACGTCTGTCAACAATCTCAAGAAGCTTATCATTGGGGATTACAATCAAAGTATCCACTGCATCCCTGATACGCTCAATACCACCCAACGCATTGGTCATACGAACCTTCGCCTCAAAACGGAAGGGCTTGGTTACCACACCAACGGTAAGGATACCCATATCCTTCGCCACCTTAGCTACTACAGGTGCCGCTCCGGTACCTGTGCCACCACCCATACCACAGGTGACAAATACCATGTCTGCCCCCTTAAGTGCAGCCTGAATCTCTTCTACACTCTCCTCTGCAGCCTTCTCACCAACCTCAGGCTTTGCTCCTGCACCAAGTCCTTTGGTAAGCTTCTCACCAATCTGCAACAGTCTGGGAGCCTTACACAACTGAAGTGCCTGCTTATCGGTATTCACACCAATAAACTCCACTCCACAAATCTGCTCATCAATCATTCTATTTACAGCGTTATTACCGGCACCGCCAACTCCTACTACGATAATCTTAGCAGCTGCCTCCGCCTCGTTTGTCTTAATCTCCAGCAAGGGTATGTCCTCCTTCTCCCAATGGAATCCACTAATCGACCATTTAAAGTCCATATAGTCTATCATATAATTATTTTTCAAATTTATCAACACATTTTTTTAGAAATTTTAATATTATACAAAATTTTGAATATTTTAATCCGGTTTAAAGGTATAATCCCCCTTCTCGCTATAGTCTTCCATATGCAGTGTACCGGATTTCTCTGCCAGATTGGGCAGAATCTGTGGCAGGCACATAACCTTGTCCTCCATTCGCTCTGATTCACTCCCCAACGCCACCTTTGCATCACCAAAATATAAGGTAATGGAAGAATTCGAATGAAAATAAATTTTATCTGCAGCCAACTCATATTTATTCAACAACTTGGTTAAATCCAAAATTCTGCCAAATATATTTTCATGTTCTGTTTTCACAGGCAAGGGTTGTCCCAAAACTACATAATCAAGCTCCATGCCTGTTACCTGAGGAATTCCCGCCGTACGCACCGTGGAACTTTCCACTACATAGCCATCCTTATCAAAATACACGTAGGTATCCATATACTTCACATACCCCGCCAAAGCCTTCTCATACACTGTAATCTTGATTGTATCCGGTGTAAGAATACTCACATCCATGGCATCCACAAAGGGCACATTCTCCACACCACGATTCTTATATTTCATAGACAGAAACAAAGAATTGTTGCCCAAGGGTCCCTCCATCACCAACTCTTGAATCTCTTCCTGAGTATAATGGACATTTCCCTCCACATACACAGTGCGGACGGTATGTATATCCACTACATACCAGCCCACCACTGCAAGCACCAGTATCACTGCCATTGTCACCAATATTTTAACGTAATTTATTCGTCTGCCTCGCATATTATACACTTACTATCCGCGCTCCCAAGTCTCTCAAATCTTTACAAATATTTTCATAACCGCGCTCAATATAGGCACAGCCTGTTATCTCACTTTCTCCCTCTGCCATAAGTGCCGCCGTCACAAGAGCCGCACCACCTCTTAACTCCCTGGCTTCCATTACAGCACCATGCAGGCGCTCAACACCTCTGACTGAAACTTTGTTCTGCCCCAGTTCTTCTATCTGTGCTCCCATCTTCTTTAAAGGCTCCACAACCCGGAAACGGTTCTCAAAAATCGTCTCTTCCACAATACTTCTTCCTTGAGCACAGGTTAGCACCGCAAGTGCTATGGACTGTAAATCTGTTGGAAAGCCCGGATAAACTGCCGTGCGAAGTCTGGGTATTGCCACGGGTCTTTGAGGTCCCTGCACATATATCCCTCGTTCCCAGCCATATTCCGGTCTGCCTTGCACACCCGTCCGTTCACAGTCAATCTGGCATCCGGCCCCCATAGCCTCCGCTATTCCTATCACCGCCTCCATCTGCTCACAGGGCGCATTTTCCAACAAAACACTCCCCCCACAGCCCACACAGGCCAACAAATAAGTTCCTGCTACAATCCTGTCCGCAGGTATGTCAAACTCAGCACCGTGAAGGGGCATACCGCCCTGAATACGCAAAACAGAACTTCCAATTCCTTCAATCACTGCACCGCAGGCACACAAATATCGGCATAGGGTCTCTATCTCCGGCTCTTTGGCTACCCCTGTAATTGTTGTTATCCCCTCTGCCTTGACAGCCGCCAGCAAAATATTCTCTGTGGCCCCCACACTGGGGAAATCCAATCGGATATCTGTCCCATGAATACGCAAAGCACGACCCACAAGCAGACCATCCTCTTCCGCAAACTCCACACCCATACTTTGTAATGCCTTCAGATGCAAGTCAATGGGACGTGAACCAATTACGCAGCCACCGGGATGTTCCATAACCACTTCCCCGAAACGCCCCAGCATGGCCCCCAAAAGACACAAGGAAGAACGCATACCGGTAATGCCCTCCCCTGACATATTACAAGCTCCTGCCTTGCTACTGTCAATAATGAATTCCTTATTGGTCCGCTGCACGCGACATCCCACACTTTGAAGCAGATTTATCATATGGCGCACATCCGCTATTTGAGGGCAATTGCGAATACAAGAGCTTTCTCCCGTAATTAAAGTGGCTGCCAAAACAGGCAATGCCGCATTTTTAGAACCCTGAATAGACACCTTTCCCTGTAAAGGAACGCCACCTTGAATATGAAGTGCCGTCATACAATACCACCCCATTCTCTTTATTTTAGAGACTTCTGTATTGTATGCAGGGAATTCATCAGTGTGCATGGCCTTATGCATTTTGTCAGATTTTAAAACATTTACATCTCTCGTAGCTGTATTCGCTTCGCCACGCTCAGCACCAGCCCGATTTCAATCAATAGAAACATTACCGAAGAACCACCATAGCTGATAAACGGCAACGAAATACCGGTATTGGGAATGGTATTGGTAACAACGGCAATATTCAGTATCGCCTGTACCGCAATATGTCCGATAACACCTACCACCAGCATTGCACCAAACAAATCTGTGGCATTATTAGCCACAATCATCATTCTCCAAATAAGCATTACAAACATGATAATAACTGCAATGGCACCGAACAGCCCCAGTTCTTCACAAATAATCGAGAAAATCATATCATTTTGGGACTCCGGCAGGAACTTCAACTTCTGCATACTCTGTCCGAGACCCTTACCCAGAATACCGCCGCTGCCAATAGCATACAGGCCCTGTAGGGTCTGGAAACCTTTATCCTGTGCCTGGCTTTCCGGATTTAACCATGCAACAATACGACCAAATCGGAAGTTGCTATCCCCTCCGCTGTTTACTGCAAGAGCAACAACACCTACCACAGCAGCAATACCCATAAGGCCCATAATCACAAACTTCTTGTAATCCGGGCTCGCCACAAATACCATCAGAAGCGAAATAGCCATAATAATAATCGCAGAACTTAAGTTACTGGTGATAAAGTAAACCTCACCTGCAATAGGAAGCGGCATAAGCATCATGAAAATAAATCCCTTCATGGTCCTGATACCCTTACCCATTTTACATACCATAACAGCTAAAAACAATATCATACACAGCTTTGCAATCTCCGCCGGCTGAACCTGCAGACCAATTCCCGGAATACGAAACCATCTTCTTGCATTGTGCGACTCAATACCAAGCGGTGTAAGTACCACCAGAATAGATACCGCAGACACAACCCATCCGACCACATAAAACCGCTCCCAGAAATGATAGTCAATGTTCGCCACAATAGTCATAAACACCAGACCGATAATGATTGCGATAAGCTGTCTTTTCATGAAATGACCTGCATCCCCGTAATCCTGAAAGGCAGTATAGGAGCTGGCAGAATAAATCATAATTAACCCAAACCCCAACAGGAAGATTACGATAAATAAAAGGCTATAATCAAAATAGTATTCTGTTTGTTCTTTTCTTCGCTTCTTGCGGGATTTACCTGCCATCCTCATACTCCTTTACTTAAAGGGCATTAACATACTCTTTAAACTGCTGTCCTCTTATTTCATAATTGGGGAACATCCCCCAGCTTGCACAGGCCGGCGAAAGAAGCACTGCATCACCTTCTGCCGCCAACTTCGTACAAAGCTTTAGACACTCATCATAGGTGTCCGCAAACTTAATTCTGTCCTTATCAAAACCATGTTTAATCGCGCACTCTGCAATCTTTTCCCTGGTCTGACCGATTAACACCAGATATTTTACCTTGTCCTCAAAGGCCTCAATCCACTCATCATAATCACTGCCCTTATCATAACCGCCGCCAATCAGAATCGTAGGCTTACTCATCGCCTTGATCCCCTGAATCGCAGCATCGGGATTGGTTCCCTTAGAGTCATTATAATAGTCCACTCCCACCTTGGTGGCAACATATTCAATACGATGTTCCACCGCACGAAACTCTTTTATAACCTTCAGAATTGTATCCATGGGCACACCCATGCCCTCAGTAATAGCAATAGCTGCCATAACATTTTCCACATTACAGATTCCCACCAGATTCATATCCTTATGGATGTCCAACAACACCTCTGTTGCACCGTTTACAGCCTTTTTAATAACATCCCCATCCAAATAATAACCATTCTCCAAAACACGCCGTGAACTAAAAAGCATCACTCTTGCAGGACATCTTGTTGCAAAGTCTGCAGTATAAGCATTCTCCGCATTCAACACACAGACATCTTCCTCATCCTGATTGCAGGTAATAGCCTCCTTGGCTGCCGCGTAAGCCTCCATGGTATGGTGACGATTTAAATGGTCCGGTGTAATATTCAAAATTGCTGAAACCTGAGGTTTAAAACTATGTACCGTCTCTAACTGGAAGGAACTGATTTCCCCAACAGTCACCGTATCCGCATCGGTTGCAGTGACTTCCATGGTATAGGGATTACCGATGTTTCCCACCACAAACACTCGCTTCTCACCCAGATGCGCCTTCATAATCTCTCCCACAAGAGTAGTTGTGGTAGTTTTGCCGTTGGTACCTGTTATGGCAGCCACACGTCCCTTTTCCGCCAGAAAGCCCAACTCAATTTCACCCAGAATGGGGATTTTCTTTTCTTGAAAACGAAGCATTAAAGGAATATCCATAGGTACGCCCGGACTGGGTACCACGATTTCCACACTCTCTTCTACTTCAGCAGGGAGTTCTCCTGTAATACATTGCACTGCCCTATTCACCTTAAAAGCAGCCTCCAGCCTTGCCTCCAAATCCTTCGTGGACAAAGACTCGTTGCTGTCATAGAGAATAATATCCGCGCCAAAATCCTGCAAAAGCCCTACGGCCCCCACTCCGCTGATACCGGAACCAATGACCAGCACCGTTTTATTCTGAAAATCCATTTTGTACCTCCTTTATTCCAATGCCCTCATATAATATACAGCGCCAACAGACACATGAGTGCAGTCACAATCGTAAACAGATTGACAATGGCCGTTTCAGACCATCCACACAGTTCAAAATGATGATGTAACGGAGCCATTTTGAAAAGTCTCTTCCCACCACTTAATTTAAAATAAACCACCTGCAACATCACCGCCCCGGTCTCAACCAGATAAACCACACCGACAATGGCTATGTACAAAGGCATCTCCAAAAGATACCCGCAGGCCGCCACAAAACCACCCAAGGCCAAAGACCCTGTATCTCCCATAAAAACTGCCGCCGGATGAGCATTAAAAAGCAAAAATCCCATTAATGCACCTACCACCGCACAGGCAATGGGAGCAATACCGTTGCGATGTCCAATGGCAACCACTGCAAAAAACACTGCTACAATCATGGTAACGCTTCCCGCAAGACCATCCAGTCCGTCTGTCAGATTTGTACCATTCACCGTTCCCAACACCACCACAAACAATATTACAACGTTCCAAACGCCAAAATCCAGCCACAGACCGGACATACCGGGAATCTCCATTGCAAGAGTTACATCTGTGTAACAATGCAGATAGTGAACAAACAATCCTGTCACCAGTAGCTGAAGCGCCAGCTTCTGCCATGCTCTAAGTCCCAAAGACCTTCTGCATACAACCTTGATGTAATCATCAATAAATCCTATCAGACCAAATCCCAGCATCATAAACAGTACCGGCATAATAGCCGGACAACTGTCCAGAAATACCAATGACACGGCAACTACTCCCAATAATATTAGCAGTCCGCCCATAGTAGGAGTCCCATCCTTTTTTAAATGAGAACTCGGGCCATCATCCCGAACCGTCTGACCACATTTCAAACGCCGAAGAAAGGGAATCATTACAGTCCCTCCCACAGCTGTAATTACAAAAGCTGCCAACACAGCTCCTATCAGCCACCAAGCCATCTCCATCATTGATTATACTCCATTATTCCCAAATACGGAAGAATATTTTCAAAAAGCTGACGAACAATTGGTGCAGACACCTGTCCGCCATAGTAAACACCCTGCGGATTAGTGACAATTGCCACCGCGATTACCTGCGGATCGTCCGCCGGTGCAAATCCTATAAACGAGGCAATATAACGTCCGGTTCCCCGGGGCAGGGTCTGACTGGTTGCTGTTTTACCGCCTACGCGATACCCCTCTACTTTGCCATTAATACCACCGCCCTCGCTGACTACAAGCTCCAAAATTTCTCTCATGGTAGCACTTGTTTCCTCTGATACAATCCCCTCTGTCACAGGGTACTCAAAGGTTTCTACCACATTTCCCTCACTGTCAAGAGCCTCCATTCCCAAATGGGGAGTTACACGTTTCCCTCCGTTTATGATGGAGGAAGCGGTTGTCAGAAGCTGAATGGGCGTAATCTGAAAGGACTGACCAAAGGATACCGTAGCAAGCTCTACATTTCCCATGTCCTCCATATTGTGCATAATCGTACCAGCCTCACCGGGCAGGTCAACTCCGGTTTTCTGCTTTAATCCAAATTTCTCAAAATACTCATAATAACCCGCCACACCCATTCTCAACCCAACGGTAATAAAAACGGGATTACAGGAGTTCATTGTGGCATGAATGAAATCCTCGCTTCCATGTCCTCCAACCTTGTGACAACGGATTTTGCGGTCATCCACCACGATATATCCGGGACAGGAAAAGGTACTTTTCGGCGTAACCACACCGGATTCAAGTCCCGCTGCTGCAGTTATAATCTTAAAAGTGGAGCCCGGCTCATAGGTATCATTGATACAGCCATTTCTCCAGATATTATTAAGCAGGTTTTGTTTTTCTTCTGAGGATATGTTCTCCGGCGTTCCCTCCGGTAATTCATAAGGATTGTTCAAATCAAATTCCGGCGCATTTACACATGCATAAATCTCACCATTTTGCGGATTCATTACAAGGATGCTGACACTCTCCGCCTCCTTGGTCTTCAAAGCCTGCATTGCCAACTGAGTAGCATACTCCTGAATATTCCTATCCAGACTGATACGCAGGTTGTTGCCGGAAATGGGCTCTATTCTATGCTCTCCCATCCGCTCCACTTCAATTCCGGCAGCATCCGTCACGGTCAGAATCGTACCTGCCTTCCCCTTTAAATACTCCTCATAAACAACCTCAAGACCTACAATTCCCTGATTATCCGCACCGGTAAATCCTAAAACCTTACTTGCCAGCTCTCCATACGGATAATAACGCTTATAATCCTCGTCTACTTTTACTCCCGGCAAATCGTATTCCCGGATTCGGTCACCGATGCTTTTATCTACATTACTTTTCACACGCTCCATGGAAGAATATTTTTCTACCTTTTTGCGGACGTCTTCCTCAGACATATCCAGTTCCTTAGACAAAACCTCTATCACTTCCTCAGGGTCCTCTATCTGATTATAAATAACAGAAATTGTACAAACCGTTTTGTTATCCGCAAGCACCACACCATTTCTGTCTAAAATCTGCCCTCTTGCTGCCTTAATACTTCTCTCACGCTCATGAAGTTCCGTCGCCAACTCACTGTAATGCTCCGAGCGCCAAACCATTAGATATACCAGTCTGCCCAGCAAAAGAGTAAATGCAAGAGCCAATATAAAAAACAATGCTGTGATTTTCTTCCGATGGTAAATATGATTGTATTGCATACAAAACCTCATAAAATAGGGTTTTTATACTGTATTCCCAATTTTATGAGGTTATGACTGTTTGTTTTATCCTACTGTAAAACCATATTTGCCCTATGGCTTGTCTCCACTTTCCTGAACCTGCTCATCACCTGACAAATTAGGGTTATCGGGGCTGTCACCAAGAATATCACTCTCACCCGGCTGGTCGCCGATATCCGGGTCTAATCCCTCATCTCGCACCGCCATTTCAGACTTTGCTTCCTCCAGCTGTTTACGTTTCTCCTCTTCAATCTGCTCCGCATACATGGTAGTAATTGCAAGCTCTTTCTCTGAAAGTTCTGCTATTTCCTTCTCAGATAGCTCCTCTGTCATAAAGATGTTCAAATAGGGCAAGATTTCAGTCAAAACATTACGCACAATACCGGTAGCGAACTTTGCATCGTCCTGTGCAGCCGCATTGGCTCTGTCCACCACCACATAAATGGCAATCTCAGGATCATCCGCGGGCGCATGACCGATAAATGAAACTACATACTGTCCATTATCACGAGGCAATGTCTCCGCAGTACCGGTCTTGCCGCCAATAGCATATCCCGCCGGACGTGCAGTCTTACCGGTTCGTCTGGAACCACCCTCTTCCATAACAACCGCCCGGGTATACTGTCTGATAAGCTCAGAGGTAGACTCCGAAACCGTCTGTTTCAAGACTCTTGGTTCAATATTTTTTACCACATCTCCATTGGAATTGGTAATTTTATTTACCAGATGAGGCTCATAATAATATCCACCATTAATCAAGGAACAATAGCCTGTAATCATCTGGATCATAGTAACATTAAAGTTCTGTCCGAAGCTGTTAGTAGCCAAATCTGCCGGTTTCATTTCATCTACAGGAAACAGAAGATTTGCTGTCCGGGATTCACCGGCCAAATCAATATTAGTCTTTAAGCCAAAATTAAAATTCTTCTGAAACTCTGCAAAATCCTCTTTTCCCAAACTTGCAGCAATTTTCATAAGTGCCACGTTACAGGACCACGCGACAGAATCCTGAACCGTTACAATACCCTCTCCCCCCTTGGTGTGACATTTGATGGTATGACCGCCTACTTCCAAAGAACCATAACACTCATATGTGTCATCCTGGTCAATTTTACCGGTCTCCAAAGCTGCCGCAACTGTAAAGGGTTTTGCCGTTGAACCTGGCTCATAAGTATTTGCAATACAAAAATTCTTCCATAAATTATTCAGATTTAAAAGCACATCATCTTCCGACATGCCGTCCAATACTTCCTGTGTGATAGGCGTATGCGTATTATTATAAATGGTATAACCGTTTGCATTGACATATTGCTCAATCATGGGACTACCAATGAGTGCCTGTGTGTTCTTGGTATCATTCAAATCAAAAGTAGGATAGCTTGCCATTGCAAGAATTTCACCGGTATCTACCTCCATCACAATACAACCAATATTTTCTGCGCCATTTCCATCTCTTACCTGATTTTTGTGAGCATCGTTAAACTCTTTTAAATACTTCTCTACAATGCTCTGAATATTACTGTCAATAGTAGAATGAAGCGTATTGCCGTTAACAGCCTGTTTTACCGTACGCTGCACCTCATCGGTATCATTAAGATAACCATACTCTCTTCCCGGCGTACCATTTAATTCATCATTATAATACTCTTCCAATCCATAAAGTCCCTCATTATCAGACCTCGTAAAACCAATTACATCCGCCGCCAATGAATTACCGGGATATACGCGCTTATACTCCTCCTCAAAATACACGCCCTGAATCTTGCTGTTTTCTGCCTGTGCATTCTTGAAGCCGCTGATTTCATCAAAGGTCAGCTGTCTGAGTGCAATGTAATAACGAGACTCCGGATGGGTCACTACATATTGTCTGATTTCAGCTATATCCAAGTCCGGAAAATGAGTTGCGAGAGCCTGCAGGGTAGGCTCCAAATAATCATCTCTATCCTGCATGATATACGCATCAATCTGCAAATTGTATACCTTTTCACTGGTTGCCAGCGTCGTGCCCTTTGCATCTACAATGTCACCACGCCTGAAAGGAATCGTTCTGGAATCACTAATCTGTTGGGACAAAACCTGTTTCTGATAGCTTGTTTCATTCTCTTTTACCAGATAAAACAGTCTGACGCCCAATCCGGCAAAAGCCAGCAGTACAAATAAAAACAGTACCACCAGCTTCTTTTGCATAGCAGAAGTAAATTTTTTCGTTTTCGTTTCCTTCATCGGTTATCTGCCTTTCTATTCACTCACTCGACGCATATAATCGCTTCCTGCGTTTTCATATGTGATAATCTGACCTTCCTTTGCATAGGTCATTCCCAACTCACCGATGGCAATCTTACGTACTTCCTCCAAATCCACATTACTTACAATGCGATTGTAAGTCTCCTCATTTGTCATTTGCATTGTATTCAACTGACTTTCCATGGTGGAAATCTGTTTTACAGTAGCGGTAATCTCAGACTGCAACTGTACATAATTAATCAAAACAATTGCACAGATACATACTGCTCCCAGCAAAAAGAGTACATACCCCGGATTCATGTGTTGTGCCTTATCACGGTTCTTGCGGGTTTCATTGCTAAGCTGTGGTCTGGGTGCCTCCTGCAGTTGTCTTCTCACATCCAACTGACGGGCTGTATTATCATAGACATACATATTGCCTCTTGCCGCATTTCTTCTATTAGAATTCGCCCTGTTTGCAACTGTTCTATTTGTAGTTGTTCTGTTTCGGGTTACATTTCCCGTTGTTCTCTGTGCCATAATCCATATTACTCCATTCTATTACTTCCATCCGCACAGATTCCATTCAGTGCGGTTTCTATTCTTTCTTCGCAAATACGCGAAGCTTGGCGCTCTTGGAGCGACTATTCTCCTCAAGCTCCTTTGCCGAAGGTAAAATCGGCTTTCTTGTGGTACAACTTCCCAATGGTGTCTTACCACATACACATACCGGGAATTCGGAAGGACAAGTACAGGGATTCTCAGCCTCCTTAAAAGCATTTTTTACAATTCTGTCCTCTAAGGAATGAAAGGTAATGATACAAAGTCTTCCGCCCGGATTTAACAATCCGATAAAGTCCTCCAAAGAATTGCGAAGCACTTCAAGCTCCCTGTTACATGCGATGCGGATTGCCTGAAAGGTCTGCTTGGACGGATGTCCGTTCTGACGCATCTTGGCAGGAATTGCTGCCTTGATAATCTCATTGAGTTCAAAAGTTGTCTCAATAGGCTTGTCCGCTCTTGCCTGTACAATATGTTTTGCTATATTTTTGGCGAAACGGTCTTCGCCATAATCCCGAATCATACGAAAAAGCTCTGACTCGGAATATTCATTAACGATATCTCGTGCCGTAAGGGACTGTCTGCGGTCCATTCGCATATCCAACGGTGCATCATAGCGATAGGAAAATCCCCTCTCCTCTGTATCCAACTGATAGGAAGATACCCCTAAATCCAGGACAATTCCATCCACACCCGCAATTCCGCGCTCCGCAAGCTCAGCCTTGGCATTGCAATAATTGTTGCGGATGATTGTTACACGCTCGCCAAAAGGAGCCAGTCGCTCCCCCGCTGCTACAATTGCCGCATCATCCTGATCAAATCCATAGAAATGTCCTGATGTAAGACACTTGCATACCTCATAGGCATGTCCGCCGCCGCCAAGAGTCCCATCCATATAGATTCCATCCGGTTTGATATTCAATTGCTCAATAGTCTCCGCAAGAAGCACGGAGTAGTGATTAAATTCCATATGCCCCTCCGGCGTTAAATGGTAAGCCCAAGACCTTCCATGGATGCCGCAATATCATCCATATCCATATCTTCGCCCATGTCTTCATATTTTTCTTTGTTCCAGATTTCGATACGGCTACCTACACCGACCAAAACAACGTCCTTCTCAAGCTCGGCAAACTCTCTTAAAGATGCCGGCAAAAGTATTCTTCCCTGTTTATCAAGCTCTACCTGTGCAGCACCTGCCAGGAAGAAACGTGCAAACTTTCTCGCTTCCTTATTAATCAGTGGCAGTGAAGTCAGTTTCTGTTCAAAAGCATGCCAGTCTTCATTGGCATAGACAAATAAGCAGCCGTCCATTCCCTTTGACACCACAAATTCATCTCCCAGAACTTCGCGGAACTTTGAAGGAATAATCAACCTGCCTTTCGCATCAATTGTATGATTGTACTCACTCATGAACATAACAATCACCACCTTAAAGCCGGGGCTGCCACTCAGAGAAAGCTAATGTGGGATTCTGCCACCAAATCCCCCACTTCGTTACACTTCGCTCCACTTTTCCCCACTTTTATATTGATTCTAATACAAAAATAGGGATTTGGCAAGCAAAAATAACTGGCTAATTTAGGCAAAATAGTGCAAAAAAGCCCTTCGCAGAGGTCTGCGAAGGGCTTTTTGCACATCAAAACACAATATCTAGTTTGGTGGGGAATCATCCCATACAATATTTGCTTTTTAAATTTTTTTTAGATTTTTTTTATTTTTTTGTCGATTATGGACTATGGAACCACTTACACATTAAATCGGAACAGAATCACATCACCATCCCGAACCACATACTCCTTACCTTCCATACCCACAAGACCTTTTTCTCTTGCCGATGCAAGAGAACCATGCTCCAACAAATCCTTATAATTGACAACCTCAGCCTTAATAAAGCCTCTCTCAAAGTCAGAGTGAATCTTACCCGCTGCCTGAGGTGCCTTAGTACCGATTTTGATGGTCCACGCACGGGTTTCATCCTCACCTGCGGTAAGGAAACTCATGAGTCCCAGCAGACGATAGCTTGCTGCAATCAACTTATCCAGACCGGACTGGGAAATACCCAAATCCTCCAAAAACATTGCCTTCTCATCATCATCCAGCTCTGCAATCTCCTGCTCAATCTGAGCACAGATTACAAATACTTCACTCTGCTCACCTGCCGCAAACTCACGCACTGACGCAACCATAGCGTTATTCGCACCATCATCAGCCAAGTCATCCTCCGCCACGTTTGCAGCATAGATTACCGGCTTATAGGTCAAAAGATTGTAGTCCCGCATAAGCACCAGCTCATCCTCATCATCAATCTCCATACTCTTAGCCATCTTGCCGGCTTCCAGATGCTCCTTAATACGTCCCAACAGAGCTTCCTCCTTCGCCAAGGACTTATCCATACGAGCCGCCTTTGTTACCTTGGAAATTCTTCTCTCAAGAATCTCCAAATCCGAAAAAATAAGCTCCAGATTAATGGTCTCAATATCACGCAAAGGATTCACACTACCATCCACATGTACCACATTAGTGTCCTCAAAACAACGCACTAC
>CAYOGM010000051.1:0-17255 GCA_964403595.1 uncultured Acetatifactor sp.
AAGCAAGAAGAATTACCGTTATCATGCCTTTCCTTTACGAAAGCCGTCAGCACAAGAGAACCGCAAGAGAATCCCTTGACTGCGCACTGGCTCTGCAGGAGCTGGTTGCTATGGGTGTTGACAACATCATTACCTTTGATGCACATGACCCCAGAGTACAGAATGCAATTCCTCTTCACGGCTTCGAGACCGTACAGCCCGCTTATCAGTTTATCAAGGGTCTGCTTCGCAATGTGAAGGATTTGAAGATTGATTCCGACCACATGATGGTTATCAGCCCCGATGAAGGTGGCATGAGCCGTGCAATCTACATTGCCAACGTTCTCGGTCTGGATATGGGTATGTTCTACAAGCGTCGTGATTATACCCGCATTCTGAACGGACGTAACCCTATCGTTGCACATGAATTTTTGGGTACAGATGTAGAAGGTAAGGATATGATTATCATTGATGATATGATTTCCTCCGGTGAGAGTGTTTTGGAGGTTGCTGCTGCCCTTAAGGCACGCAAAGCCAACAAAATCTTTGTATTCGCAACCTTTGGTCTCTTCACCAGCGGACTGGAGAAGTTTGACAAGGCTTATGAAGCCGGCGTAATCGACAGAGTGCTGACCACCAATTTGGTTTACCAGACTCCTGAGCTTCTCAAGCGTGACTGGTATATCAATTGTGATTTGAGCAAATACATCGCTTACATCATTGACACCTTGAACCACGATTCCTCCATCAGTGATTTGCTGAACCCCAGTGAGAGAATCCAGAACATTGTAAACCGTTATAAAAATGGCGAACTCGCCAACTAATAACAATCAAAAATATGTCAACCATTCCTCATGAGTGGTTGACATTCTTTATAAGGAGACCTATATGACCTCTGGCACCCTTAAAATAAAACAGATGACTCTCATCGGACTGATGACCGCCGTTCTATGTATATTGGCACCAATAGCTTTCGTCCTTCCCATAAGCCCTGTTCCTGTTTCATTGGGCAGTATGATGGTGTGCTTTGTAGTAGTCATATTGGGAATGAAAAATGGATTTCTAAGTGTGCTGCTCTATCTTCTTCTGGGTCTTGTAGGCCTTCCTGTATTTTCCGGGTTTACAGGCGGTGTCGGCAGGCTTTTGGGCCCCACCGGAGGATATCTTGTCGGATACCTGCTTTTGGCTTTACTCTTGGGCTTCTTTGTGGAACATTTCCACAACCGGCTGTCCGGCAACCTTTGCGGCGCCTTGGCAGGGATGATTTTATTGTACCTGTTTGGCACGCTCTGGCTGGCATTCCAAATGGATTTAGACTTTGTATCCGCACTCTTCACAGGTGTAATTCCTTATATCCCTTTGGATATTATCAAAACAATTCTGGCAGTCCTGTTGGGCAGACAGCTTCGAAAACGTCTGACGCAGGCCGGACTGGACTGATAAGCCTATTGCAATTACAATTCGATTATGCTATACTATGCACTGTTCTGTAATGTTTTATGAAACAGATGTACAGACAAATCCGTGTGTTCGAAACCATCCACACGTAAAACAAAACTAAGGAGATCAAAATGAATAAGAAAGTATTATCACTGGTTCACGCAGCAGTCATTGCTGCTCTTTATGTTGTGCTCACAATGGTAGCCAACTCGTTAGGTCTGGCCAATTATGCTATTCAGGTCCGATTTTCGGAAGCTCTGACCATTCTTCCCTATTTTACCCCTGCCGCCATACCCGGCTTATTTATTGGATGTCTGTTATCCAACATCCTTACCGGATGCATGCCTTTAGATGTATTATTTGGCAGTCTTGCAACCTTACTCGGCGCAGTGGGAACTTATTTTCTCTGTGGACGTGCAAAGCCTTCCGCCCAGACGAACAAAGTAAAAGGATGGCTGGCTCCTTTGCCCCCCATCCTTGCAAACATGCTGATTGTACCCTTTGTACTGGCATATGTGTATCAATTTGAAGGCTCCATACCGTACTTTATGGTAACTGTAGCCCTTGGAGAAATTATTTCCTGCGGTATCTTGGGAATGATTCTGCTTAGGGCATTGCAGAAGTACCGCCGGCAGTTATTCCCTAATCACTAATCTAATTTGCTCCACCTTCATCATGCGGTAGCCGATGCCGATATGAGTCTGAATATATTGCGGCGAATTTTAACATAACTTCGCTTATACATGAAAGCACTTCTGTAAAGCCTTATATTCTCCCAGCACCAGCATGGTTTTGTCATCCGCCAAAATAGTATCTGCCCTCACTGCCATATCCATTCTGCCATTTTGCTTGATAGCCATAATATTGATATTATATTTGTTACGAATATCAATAGCACCTACGGTCTTGCCCACCCATTCCCTGGGAACGGACACCTCAAAAATAGCATGGCTTTCATCCAGCTCCACATAATCCAGAATATGATTGGCACTATACCGGATAGCAGCCCACTTTGCCACCTGCTTCTTTGGATAAACCACTTCATCTGCACCATTGCGCAGTAAAAACTTCGCCTGCACATCTCGTTCCGCTCTGGAGACAACCATCTTTGCACCAAGCTCTTTTAAAAGAGAAGTGGTCTCCAGAGAACTCTGAAAATTATTTCCTATAGCAACCATACATACATCATAATTGTCCACACCCAGACTTCGCAAAAAAGCTTCATTTGTACTATCCCCAATCTGGGCATTGGTAACATAGGGTAAAATATCATTGATGCGCTCTTCCTCCTCATCCACAGCCATCACCTGATGTCCCAACTGATTTAGCTGCATTGCCACATGCCTGCCAAAATGTCCGATTCCGATTAACAAGATTGATTTCATATACGCTCTCCTTTAACCCACTGTTATTCTGTCCTGAGGCAATTTGGACAATTTGCGGTTGACTCCCGGAAGTGCTGCATAAATTAATGTCAGCCCTCCCACTCTGCCCCAAAACATAAGCACAATTAACACAAGCTGCGATACAATGCCCAGCTTGGGCGTAATTCCCAGTGTCAACCCCACGGTAGCCACCGCTGAAGCCGTTTCATAAAGACACACACTGAGAGGAAGCCCCTCTGCCACACTGATGATACATGCACCCCCCACAAACAAAGTCACATACATCATCAAAATAGTGGCTGCATTTTTTACTACCCCACTATCGATACGCCTGTTGAAAAATTCCACATGCTCCTTGCGCCCAAAAGTAGCAAATGCATTGCCCACCAACACCGCAAAGGTCGTTGTCTTCATACCGCCTGCTGTGGACCCCGGTGAGCCGCCAATCAACATCAGCACAATCATTATAGCCTGCCCTACACCGCTCATAGCCGCCAGATTGGCAGTATTAAACCCTGCTGTTCTGGCTGTGACTGCCTGAAAAAAGGAGCTGAGAATCCTATCTCCCACAGGCATATCCACAAAATCATACAAATAAAAAAACACAGCCGGAACCACAATCAACAGCCCTGTTGTCACCAAAATAACCTTACTCTGCATGCGATAATTTTGAAGATGATGTCGATTGGAATACACATCCTCCCATGTAAGAAAACCCAAGCCTCCCAACACAATCAAAAGCATAATGGTAATATTGATTATCGGATTCCCTATGTAAGAAGTCAGGGACGGATAAAGAGCATCCGGCTTCCCCAACAAATCAAAGCCCGCATTACAAAAGGCTGATATAGAATGAAAAAAAGCCATCCAGACTCCCTTTAATCCAAAATCCCTGCAAAACACCGGCATCATGGCAAGGGCTCCCAGAAGCTCAAACAGGAACGTCGCCCTCAGTGCCAAATCTGTCAGCCGTACAATACCACCTACCTTTTGAGCAGAAATTGCCTCCTGCATGGTACTTCTCTGCATCAGCGAAATCTTTCTTCCTGACAAAAGCTGTAACGCTGCCGCCACCGTCACAACTCCCAGCCCCCCAATCTGAATTAACAAAATGATGATAACCTGTCCAAAGGTTGACCAATACGTAGCCGTATCCTGCACAATCAGGCCCGTTACACACACCGCGGAGGTTGCCGTAAAAAGCGCCTCATTAAAGGGCGTTATTATACCGTCATTCGAAGATATGGGAAGCATAAGCAATAGTGTCCCCAGCAAAACAACCCCGAGAAAACCCCAAATAATGGTTTGGAAGGAAGACAAATGCTTCTTTTTATGTATTAATGTCTCCATAACCTGTTCCTTTTCTTATTCCGTCTGTTATCATTATATGACTGGAAAAATAAAAAAAGTACAAAGGCATGGATTTTGACATTAAGATTGCATAACAAAACCGGATTTTCTTTACAATTAATCGATTGTTATTTCTGTTCCATTTATAATGACTGATGCAATAGCGTCAACCTCAACACTATTCCAATCCTCATATACCACATGGTTATCAAAGAAGATATTATTGGAACTTCCATTGGTTCTATTTTGACAGGAGATAGTCGTCCCGTCCTTTAATCGAACTTGCTCAACAATTAACTCTCTTGATACATCAGACGGCCATGCCACAGCTTCCACCTGTATGGATATTGGTGAAATCTCTATTTTACGAATCCATAAATCATCCACTGACACAAACGGATATTTTTCTATGGTATTGGATGCATAATAATTAGTCCATGACAGGTTCCAGCATGCATCGCTTAACTTTTTGCCCTCCGCCTCCAAGGATTCATATTCATATAGCTCTCCCAGCTCCACACTCACATTGGCTCGATTGATTTTCTCAACTCCTACCGCATATAACATAAAGGAAACCTTTCCATTGTTATTATAGCTGTAAAATTCACTTCCCCCTGGGATAATTGCACCATTCTTTTTTGTGAATTGAAACCGACTCTCATCAAACATATAATAACCATCTTCTCCGACGTTCCATGGAATATCCGTATCGAACTGTATCCATTGGGAATTCCGGTCACCGATGGACTGTACTGCCGTCACAGTAATATCATCCTGCCGGTCAGCCTTTTCTATCCTGATATATCCACCCTCTAAGGATTCCATGACACCGGATAATCCCAGCATTTCAGCCATTTCCACATCCCACTCCTTATCCTTGGCAAACGCAACGGTCCCAAACATCATGACTGCTGCCATCACAAGAATTACCATTCTTCTGCGCCCACAAGTATGTGATTTCTCCTTAGGCATCTGAATCTTATCCATAATCAGCTTCTCTTGTCTCTTTAATGCTGCTTTGGAAACAATCAGGTTTTTATCCAGCATTTCAGCCTCCCTATCATCTATCTCATTCATTAATTCATATAACAATTTATCAGTCTTCATAACAGGTAATCCCCCTTTTGATTAGCAACTCCTTCAATTTGGCCTTTCCTCTATACAGTATGTTTTCCGTCTTTTTTTCTGAGATATGAAGTCTGGCTGCGATATCCTTGTTTTTCATGAATAGAAAGTATTTGAATACAAATACCTGACTATCCGGCTCTCCAAGCTCCGCAATCACCTCATGCAGAATCTGACTGAGCTCCCTTTTCTGCACTTCTGTTTCGACCATAGCCTCTGCCGTAGGTTCCGCCTCCTTCTCATCATCCAGCGAAGGGAGAGCATACCCGTTTTTCCTCCTGATATCAATTGCAGTATTCCTCGCAATGGAATAAACCCAGCTTTTTAAAGAGTATCCCTCTTCTTCCGAATAGAGATGCGCCTTTTGCCACAGCTTAAAGAAGGTCTCCGACACCGCCTCATCCACCAGACCGTCTTCACAGCCCTGCAAAACAGAAATACAGATTGTATTGACTGCCTTTCCATAAAGCTGCATCGCCTTGTGGATTCCCTTATTGGGATTCGATTGAATTAATCGTATTAGTTTCTCGTCACTCATATAATTTAACCCTTTTCATATCGCTGCTTTATATTCTGACCAACCTTCTGAATTACCCCCACTATTATATAATACGAGAGAAATACATAAAATCACTTAAATGTAAAAAAAGAAGCAGATTATATAAACCTGCTCCCATTCTGAATTTGGGCTATCTCCCCATTTTCTTCTTTAGTTGCGTATACTGCAACCCGAATTTTATAAACATTATAACATACATGACAAATAAAAGTACAAATGCTGCGAAGAGCATGCGATTGTAAACCGTATTATAGCTTGCCTGTATAAACAGCTGCGGAATAATCATCAGAAAAAAGATAGCGATGCATGGAACCATTCTGCCTTTAAAAACACGCTCAATCATATCCATTCTCGAATCCTCATCACAGAAGATTTCTTCCCTTTCATTCATCTCAGATACCGGTTTGCGAAAATAGCTATAGCCAACCATGTCAGTAATATACTCCCAGCCGCAATCCTGAAACATCTGCACATATTCTGATTTATGTTCCAATCCCTCTTTATTATAATCCAGCTGGTAAACCACATCCTCCGGTTTACATCTTTCAAATGTATAAAAGCATGGTATCACAGCATTTCTCAATTTCCAGCCTTCTCTATGCTGTCTGGCAAGCCACTCCTGTTCCTGTTCCCACTCCGCTATTGTAAAAAATGCAAGCTTTAATTTCGTATTACTCATGACTGTACCTCCTTCAAATTGCGGTATAAGCGCTCAATCCTGGCCATCTCCAGTTTCAAAACTTCTCTACCTAAATCTGTGATTCGATAGATTTTTCTTTTCTCTTCCTCTCGTACAAAGCAAATCAATCCGTCCTTCTCCATCTTAGAGAGACTGCCATACATGGTCCCGGGGCTTAGACGAATCTCACCACCGGTCAAAGACTCCACCTTCTGCACAATACTGTAACCATGCATCTCTTCCTGTAGACATAACAATATGTAAAACCCGGTCTCCGTCATGGGAATATATACTTTCTTAATATGGGCATCCATTTTCCACACCTCCTATATCCCAGTGCTATATATCGCACCTCGATATAGTCACTATATCGCAGTTCGATATATAAGTCAAGAAAATTTTTATGTAGCAACATTGCCATAACATCAATGAACATGCCTGCAATTATACAAGCAGTGCTTGATTTATACTAAATGAATAATTGTTAGTAATTCATATCCATATTTGTTATAGTATTCTTACGGTACCGAATAAGAGAAAGGATCACAACACTATGAATATTTCAATCGGATCAAACATCAAAGCAGCACGCAAGAAAATCGGTATGACTCAGGAGGAGCTTGCCTCCCAGCTTGGTGTCACTGCTCAGGCAGTAAGCCGCTGGGAGTCCGAAGCCGGTCTTCCTGACATTTCCATGGTCGTTCCTCTGGCTACTACATTGTCCGTTTCCACGGATACTTTATTCGGATTGACCACACATTCTTATGACAGCTTACAAATCCTGAATATCAAAAATAATATGGATGCCATGTTTGACGGAACTCGCAAAGCAGAAAGTTCCTTAGAGATATGTCAGTATCTTCAGGAGGAGGTTTTAAACACCCCTGCAAATTATGATATTCTATGCCTTTATGTAGAGCGTACCGCCAATCTAAGCCGCTATATCCGCTCTTCCCAAGAATGTCAGGAGCAGTGGCCACGAATCAAAAATAACGCAATCAAATATGGACTGCAAATCATCCGTTTCAGTTCTGATTCTGCCCTGATTGAGCGCGCTCATTTTGCCATGGCTTGGATTTATATTCACGAAAAAGATTATGTCAGCGCAAGGGAACACATCGACACCCTACCCAGCGTATCAAGCAACCGCCTACGGGAAAGTATTCTGGCTCAGCTTGCCCTGTGTGAGAAGGGAATTGACGGAGAACAGGAAGTCCTTCGCAAGAATCTGATGAATTTCGTATGCGCCATCAACAAGGAATTTGTTTATGCTATGGAGAGTTTTCGAACCCGACTGCCCTATGAAGAAGCTCTTGCCTTCGGAGAGTGGGGACTTCACATTATGGATGCCTTCTGTGAAAATCCTGATATGATCAGCTCCTGCCGCGGCTTTACCAGAGATATGTACAAATATATGATGGGCGCATGTCTGGGTGCAGGGAAATTTGAAGAGGCCGCCAGCCTTTATCATGAGTTAGAAGCCAAGATGGATATGCATTTCAATCATTATCAGGTCGTTCTGGCAGATGAATCCGAAATGCAAAAGTATGATGCTAATATTTTGAGATACATCACTGCCTATACTCCCGAATTTATCAAGATGAAGAAGAATGAAATTCTTCACCAGTTGAAAGAATGGTATGGGGAGGAAATATTTGCCCGGTTTGAGAAGCTATTGTAATAACACACCCCCTATCACACTGCATACCATATGCCACATGATAGGGGGCTCTAAATTTAAGCATATTTTATATCATCCGACTACTGAACCCAATATAAATTCATGTAATTCTGAGCGAATCCCCTCCACCGCAATACACATATTGACCTCTCCTTCCTCATCTCTTTCTTTTAAGTATTCCAAAATCTCTGTATAATCTGTCATAACAGCAATTGTGCGGACCGTAACCTCCGACACACTCTGATACTCTTCCTGCTCAAACAATTCATCCATGGCGTCCCGGTTATTCCTCAACTTTAGTGCCTGCAACAACAGCCGTACATCTGTCCGAAAAACAGACAAATCCTCAAAATCCTCTACACACACCAATGTCATCTTATAATCGTGAAACAGCTCCTTCAGTGCATCAGCCACGTCATCAAGCTTATCTACGGTGATTTTTGCCTTAACGCCATCAATAATCTTCTCAACCACATCATCAGGCAAATCAACACCCATGATTTCATCTCCTTGTGTAGGTAACAAAGTTATTACCGTTCTCTGCAAACCACTCCGCGGAATCGTTCATGCCCTTCTTGGCCAAAGTTCCATCGTTAGGATTCATCACAACAATGTTAAACTCATTAAAACCGGTAATCAGAACCGCTTCTCCGTTATTTAACATGGCCAGTACCGGAATATCCTGATTGACATAGTAAAGCACCGTATCCATCTCGCATCCTGCCAAATCCAGAATCTGTGCATCCTCTAGATTTTCCTGCAAAATACCCATAACGGTCTGACCTTCTGCCAAAAGATACTCCGAATTACGCATAATACCCTCATATGCCAGAATAGTATCCAGGCAAACAGCCAGACTATCCTTTTCCTCCGTCACTTTCTGAGCTGTAATAGCCATAATCTGGTTGCGCGCCACACGATTACCTTTACGCCATATGATATTGCCATCCTGATTGACCACAACACCGGAAATCTCATTGGCAAGCTCCACTGCCTTGGCAGGCGAGGTATAGATTCCCTCCACCCCATAAGCTCCATAGACATAGTATTTTATAGCTTGGCTCTCAGACTCCAGCACCAACTCTCTTCCCCCCTCAAAAACAACCTCCTTGGGAGTCAGGACCTGAATGGTCTTGCTATCAATGGTCTCTCTTGTCTGAATCTGCACGTAACGCTCATAGATATCGATGCCCGGAGCCACAATCTTATATTGATGCTCCTCCGCCTCCACATTATTCATAATGTGATCCGACGTAGCTTCCCGATAACTTCCATTGGAATCTCTCTGGACTCTCTCCAGCGTAATCTGATTATCCTCCACATCGCAGTCAACCACATACATATTTTCCTGTGCATATTCTTTCAACAGCTTACCATTGGAATTACAGATTAAAATTTTGTACATAGGAAAGAAAATTCTCCCTGAATTCTCCCAATAGACATCCGCCTGTCTTGCCACACCGTAGATAATATCCTCACCCATAAATCCCAAAGGACGAATGGCATCTGTAGCATCCACTGTAATCACACTTTCCTTTTCCGTGTTCAAATTACGCACATTCAACTGATTGCTGTGGTATATATCCTCATTATCCTGCCAGACAATAATTCGGTTATCCTCTGACACCTGCAGGCTGTCATCCTGTGTGCTTTCCACCAAAGGATAGTAATTCTTGTTCAACAAATCTACTTCATATACCACGTCCTCCAGCATCAAATACAGCTGCTGCTCACGATTCAAGTAAAGCAGCTGTTCCATCTGCGGCTTCAATACCGTATAACTTTTATTATAGGGAATATAAACATTCTCTTCAATGGTGTTGATGGCGCTGCTGTAGGTATAAATCTGGATGCCCACTTCCCCTTCATGTCGACCACGGTTCATATATCCGTACACTGCAAAGCTAACGTCTCCGCCTTCGGTAACGTCCAGAATCTTAATAGAATGGTTGTTGTATATACTGCGCAAATCTTTGTTTATTTCATCATAGAAGCTAAAAATGACTGTCAGCTTATTGGCCGCTTCATTATAACAATAGAGCTGATTATCCACCTCAAACACAACATTACTGCCGTCCGCACTTTCCATCAAAGGAATATCTGTTCCTGTGATGCCCAGCAAAATCTTGTCGTTAGCATACATGCGGTCCGAATCCGCAATCTGTGTCATGGTACGCTCATAGTCCAGCAGATACATACGCTCCGAAGTATGACGAATCCGAAAATGTTCGCAGACACGATAATACGTCGCGACTTTTCCACTGCTCGTAGACACAAAATAATCAATCAAAACAGATGCTGTCTGCTCACCAATTTCCGTAAGAGAAATAACAGGCTCCGTCACCTCTTTTACATCCAGATTCCCCCATGTAATCTGCTTAAAGCTACTATGAATGTTTACCTTGTGGAAGGAACTGTTATCCTCCAGCTGTGAATTGGTCTCCAAATATTTCGTCAGTTCCTTAGCCGCCTCTTTGTTGTAAAGTCTCTCATGAAAATCCTTCACAAAGTCAAGCTTTTCATCCACATACAAGCTGTCACTCCAGATGACACGGGTATAATAATGCACCGGCTGTGTATCGTCCAGAGTAAGCTTCAACATCAAGGAATATTCCGTATCCCTGTCAATCAAATCCTTCAGTGCAATCTTGGCATGGAGCTTCCGATTCTCTACAGAATAATCTGTCACCTCTGTCTGCTCCACCAAACGGTCTCCATCAATACTGCGCACTTCAATGGCAAGTCCGGTTATATTGCGACCATAAGTATCCACCTCCACTGATACGCCACGATTCTCGTCCAGAACCGTCACTGTATCTCGCATGGAAGAAGTGTCCATGACCTGTGTATAGCCATGAAGTTCATTGTATTGCACACCGTCCCGCTCCATTATCATAACAGGAAGCGTAGCCGTTGCCATCTCCATGGTCATATTGTTGTGGTCTTTATTCATAATTTTGCCGGCCACCACCAGCGTAACGATAAATACTGACGCAAAAACGGCCAGCTTAATCAATGTTTTCTTCATTTAACAATTGCTCCAATGCAGGTTCCACATGTAAAAGCTCTTTCACCCTGCTAATATCGGATGAAGCGCCCTTACTCTTAATAGTTTTATTGGTTCTTTTCACCGCACGAATCAACAAATTCTTGGGTGTGTGCTCCATATCGATAAACTCCAGAATCTGTGTATCATAGCCTTTTTGTTCCAACAAATCTGCGCGTAATGCATCGGTGATAAGCGCTGCCATACGCTCCTTTATCAAACCATATTTTAACACCGGCTGCAATACATCACTGTAAATCTGACCATTCAACTCATGCTGGCAACAAGGCACCGCCAAAATCACCTTTGCGCCCCATTTTACAGCCTTTTCCAGAGCATAATCCGTTGCCTTATCACAGGCGTGAAGACTCACCACCATGTCCACCTCCGTAGCGCCCTCATAGGTACTGATATCCCCTCGCTCAAATTTCAATCGGTCATACCCCAGCTTCAAGGCCAATTCATTACAATGTTTAATAACATCCGTTTTTAAATCCAACCCTGTCACTTGTATATCCCGCCCCTGAAGCTCATGTAAATAATAATACATGGCAAAGGTCAGATAGGATTTGCCACAGCCAAAATCAATAATGCGAAGTGTTCTGTCTCCGGGCAGGGCATCCAATACATCTTCAATAAATTCCAGATAACGGTTAATCTGGCGAAACTTATCATAGCGTGTCTTATTGACTTTGCCATCAGGAGTCTGTACCCCTAGTCCCACCAGGAAATCCACCGGCGTGCCATCCATGAGAATGTATTGCTTGGTGCGATTGTGAGAAAGCTCCTGTTTGCGGGATGCGATATCAGCTACAGCTTCAACCATATCCTGACCGGCTCCAATGCCTTGTCCTTCCGCACTTTTTTGCCCACCACAAGACCCGCCTGTCCGCTTCACCTTAAGAGTAATCTTCCCCTTCTTGCTCACCAAAACAGTCGCCTCTACGCCTTTGGCCTTTATCTCGCCCTGTCGGAACAAATCGGTCATATGTTTCAAAATCCGCTCCTTCATCAGGTCTCCATTCAGATTCTCATGAAATACCTGGGTTCCCAGATACAAAGTTTCCTGAAAAACAAGCTCTTCCTTTAACAGCACAGGGCGCACCTTGACCTTGGTGCCCTGTGCCTTATCCCTTGAATTACTCAAAATAATCTGCTGTAAATCTATATTCAAAATTTCTTCTAATAGTCTGCTTAATTCATCCAAAAATTCGTCCTCTTCTGCCTCCATGCCTGCGCTTATAAATCTCATTACACAAAAGCACTTGAATCATATTGTTGAGCCATTCCCACTTTTCAGCAGGCATTCGCTCCTCCTCGGGCAACTCTCTATCTTCATTTTGCAATACTTTGACAATCCCATCCACCATACGACGCAGACTGCCTACATCAGGGTATTCATCATAAATCATGCTACCCTCATAATCCATTTTGTCCAAAATCTCTGCCACTCTGCGCTGATAACGCTTCACTTCGCCCGGATATGCCTGTTGCAGATACTCCATATCACGCACCATCTCCCGCTCCTGCTGCGCACCCAGATACCCCGGGTAAGTCATATAGTAGGGCAGGGGAATCTGACTTGGAAATGTATGAAGGATTCTCGGTTTATAATCCATCCACTTTGCCTCATTACCAATTTTTATTATGATATGCGGCAACATATATTTTGTGCCCTTCTCTGAAAGATTGCACGGATAATAATGTATTATCTGTTTTGGGCTTATAGGCTTAAGAAGCCCTCAGGTATATTCTCCCGAGAGCTTCTTAATTCACAAGATATTTTTACACGATTTTGGAAAAATATCCCTACTTCAGTACTTCTATTCTTGCCATTGCACGCATAAGCGCTGCCTGGGCTCGAACCATATCCGTCTCCGGATTATGACTTGCAATACGTTCCTTTGCACGATTCAATGCGTCCTCGGCACGCTGCTCGTCAATCTCCTCCGGCCATTCAATAATCTCTGCCAGAATCGTTACCTTATCCGGTAAAATCTCTGCAAAGCCTGAGTGAAGCGCAGCCTCTTTCTCTGCTTCGCCGTCGTTGAATACCAGAATACCCGGCTTGATAATGACCGTCAGGGGAATATGTCCCGGCAGCACACCTATCTCGCCCTCAGTCGTATTAAACTCCACCATGTCCACATCACCCTCGAAAAACATTCTGTCGGGAGTGATGATACGCAGATGAATATTGTGATTGTCTGCCATTTCTCGGTCCTTTCCAGGTTACTTCTGTACCTTAGCTACTACATCATCGATGCTACCTGCATTCAGGAAATAACTCTCAGGAATATCGTCATGCTTACCTTCCAGAATCTCCTTAAATCCACGAATTGTCTCGTTGATAGGCACATACTTACCTTCCAGACCGGTGAACTGTCCTGCTACGAAGAAAGGCTGAGACAGGAATCTCTGCACCTTACGTGCACGGGAAACCACCTGCTTATCCTCCTCAGAAAGCTCATCCATACCCAGAATTGCGATGATATCCTGCAACTCCTTATAACGCTGCAAAATCTCCTGCACGCCACGTGCAACCTTGTAATGCTCCTCGCCTACAACTCTGGGGTCCAGAATACGGGAAGTGGACTCCAAAGGATCAACCGCAGGATAAATACCCAGCTCTACGATAGAACGGGAAAGTACGGTGGTTGCATCCAAATGTGCGAAGGTTGTTGCGGGCGCAGGGTCCGTCAAGTCATCCGCAGGCACATAAACTGCCTGAACGGAAGTGATGGAACCATTCTTAGTAGAAGTAATACGCTCCTGCAGCGCACCCATCTCTGTCTGCAAAGTAGGCTGATAACCTACCGCAGAGGGCATACGTCCCAAAAGTGCGGAAACCTCACTACCTGCCTGAGTAAAACGGAAAATATTATCAATGAACAAAAGCACATCCTTACCGCCCTTGTCACGGAAATACTCCGCCATGGTAAGTCCTGTCAGACCTACTCTCATTCTTGCTCCGGGGGGCTCATTCATCTGACCGAATACCATGGTAGTCTTATCGATAACTCCGGATTCCATCATTTCATGATACAAGTCATTACCCTCACGGGTACGCTCGCCTACACCGGTAAATACTGAATATCCACCGTGCTCGGTAGCAATGTTACGAATCAACTCCTGAATCAATACTGTCTTACCTACACCTGCACCACCGAACAGACCGATTTTACCACCCTTCTGATAGGGACAAAGCAAATCTACAACCTTAATACCGGTCTCCAAAAGCTCTGTCTCTGTGGACTGCTCCTCAAATTCAGGAGCAAGTCTGTGAATGGGCTCATAGGTCACATTCTCGGGAGCCGGCTTATTGTCAATGGGCTGTCCCAATACATTAAAGATTCTTCCCAATGTATTCTCACCAACGGGTACGGAAATGGGGGCACCGGTAGCAATTGCTTCCATGCCTCGTACCAGACCATCGGTAGGACCCATGGCGATACATCTTACGGTATCATCACCCAGATGCTGGGAAACCTCTACGGTCAGTTCATTTCCTGTACCGTTAGGAATCCGAATAGCTTCATTAATCTCAGGCAATTTACCCTCATCGAAACGTACATCAAGTACCGCACCGATGACCTGAGTGACTTTACCTCTATTCTCTCCTGCCATCTTAAACCTCTTTCCTGCACAGTGTCTGTGCATATTTTACTTCCCGTTTGGGGGATTGCAATAGTCACGGGAGCGGACGAATATATTCTTCACGCGGGACGTTTTCACTCCGAGAAAAACGCAGCGGACACTAAACTCGCAGACAAGTCTGCTCGCTAAGTGCCGGCGTTTTTCTAGGCCCGCTTATAAGAATATATCCGTCTCTCCCTGATTATCCCATCCCCAAACGCAATTAAAAAATATCTACATACATGTGACAGTCAGCCACAGGCGCTTCGCGCATCTCTTCCTCTACGTTATGACAGCTTTGCCGTCATAACGCATAACCGACACCCTCTCGCCCGCCGTTCTGTCACTTCTCAGTGTGGAGCGCCTTGGTTAGGATATCCTTCGGATATGTGCCCGTACTTTCTGCTGCGCCGCCGGTGTATCCGATACACAGCCACACGCAGACATTGTTCTCATAAGGGCCGTACAAAAACGTCGGTACTTGCTTTCGTGAGAATAAAGCCGCTTGCGGAATTTATTCTCCGAAAGCTTAGTATCCGCTACGTTTTTGTCCGAGCGAGAGCGTGCCCTGTTGAGAATAATGCCTGTGGGTGGCGTCGCATAGGACACATTGGCGGCGCCCACAGAAAATACCCGGGGCACAGACGTCCGGATTCCTAGCCAAGTGCCTCCGCACCTGCAATAATCTCTGTCAGCTCCTGTGTGATGGAGCCCTGTCTTGCTCTGTTATACTTAAGCGCCAAATCACTAATCATTTCCTCAGCATTGCTGGTCGCACTATCCATCGCCTGCATACGCGCACCATTCTCGCTGGCTACGGCCTCCATCATGGCTCCGTAAATCAGACTGGTGATGTACTTCGGAATAAGCAGGTCCAAAGCCTCTGTATCCTTCGGCTCAAACTCCATAATTGCCTCAGCGCCGCCCTTGCCCTCACTCTCCTTACCCTCAACCGGAAGAAGCTTGATAAGCTTCGGCTCATGGCTTACTGTATTTTTGAAGGAGGTGTAGGCCAAATGAATCTCACCGAACTCCCCTTCCTCATAGGCTTTCAAAAGTCTTGCGGACAAACTCATTGCATCTGCATAAGAAGGATTCTCTATAATATCCGGAAGATTCTCCTTGATGTTGTATCCATTACGATTCAAGGTATCTCTACCCTTATTACCCAATGAATAAATCACCAAATCTTCCTTTTTCCATGTCTCGTGTCTGGTAAGCAGCTTGGTTATATTGGAATTATAACCGCCTGCCAGACCACGATTGGAAGTAATTACAATCACAGCCTTCTTCTGAGACTCGCCGGCATTCAGGTAGGGATGGTCTACATGACCTACCCTGGCCAAAATGCTGTTAACCGTCTCGTACATGCAGTCAAAGTACAACTTGGTACGTTCTGCGTTTGCTTTGGCACGCTGCAGCTTAACCGTAGATACCAGTTTCATAGCCTTGGTAATCTGCTGAGTACCCTGGATACTGGTTTTCCGGCGCTTTATATCACGCATTGATGCCATAAATTACTCCTATCTGCCGTCCTTACGGCAACGGGATTATTTATTGAATCCCTGCTTAAACTCCTCAAGTGCCTTTACCAAAACCTCTTCTGTCTTGTCAGACATTTCCTTATCCTTGGCAATATTGCCGGGCACCTCAGGATACTTGGTATCCAAAAATTCAAAGAATTCCTTCTCGAATCTTGTAATATCTTCTACTGCAACATCCAGCAGATACTTGCGGGTTACCGCATAAATCATAATAACCTGATACTGTACAGGCATGGGCTTGTACTGGGGCTGCTTGAGCACTTCCTTGATACGCTCACCCTGAGCCAGCTTCTCCTTGGTATCTGCATCCAGCTCGGAACCAAACTGAGCAAATGAAGCCAACTCTCTGTACTGCGCCAGCTCTGTACGGATAGGTGCAGCAATCTTCTTCATTGCCTTAATCTGTGCGGAACCACCTACTCGTGATACGGAAAGACCCGCATTTACAGCAGGACGGAAACCTGCATTAAACATCTCGGTCTCCAGATAAATCTGTCCGTCAGTGATGGAGATTACATTGGTAGGAATGTATGCTGATACATCGCCTGCCTGAGTCTCAATAATGGGCAGTGCGGTCAGGGAACCTCCGCCGTACTCCTCATTCATTCTTGCTGCACGCTCCAAAAGTCTGGAATGCAGATAGAATACATCACCGGGATAAGCCTCACGTCCGGGGGGACGACGAAGCAACAGGGAGAGTGTACGGTAAGCAGTTGCATGCTTACTCAAGTCGTCATAAACAACCAGTACATCCTGTCCGTTCTCCATCCACTCCTCACCGATTGCACAACCGGAGTAAGGAGCAATATACTGCAGGGGAGCCAGGTCACT
>CAYOGM010000052.1:0-17098 GCA_964403595.1 uncultured Acetatifactor sp.
ACACCTCGTCAGCCACAGCAAATGCAAGAGCACCACCACTTCCGCCTTCACCGATAACTATGGACAAAACCGGCACCTTAATGCCGAACAAATCACAAATGTTGCGGGCAATTGCCTCGCCCTGTCCCTGTTCCTCTGCCTCCATTCCGCAGAACGCACCCGGTGTATCCACCAGGAAAATCACGGGACGACCAAACTTCTCTGCCTGTTTCAGCAGTCGCATGGACTTACGGTATCCATCCGGGGAAACCATACCGAAATTACGGGCAATACAATCTTTGGTGCCTTCACCCTTCTCCTGGGCAATTACTGTCACAGGTACACCCTCAAAGGTGGCAATTCCACCGATTACAGCCGGGTCATCGCGCAGATATCTGTCGCCATGAAGTTCCACAAAATCCGGGAACAGTCTTTCGATATAATGATGTCCTACCGGACGTTTCTTGTCTCTTGCACGCTCCACATGCTCCCACGCAGTCATAGGCTTAAAATCATCTGCTGACATAATCATGCCGTCTTTTCGTCCGGTTTTATCAGTCAGATTGGCAAGCATATCCTTCACGCCATCCTTTGAAACTGCATGAAGTGCCAACAATTTGGCTAAGGTGTCGCGCATCTCTTTTCTGGGTACAATGGCATCCAGAAATCCATGCTCCAGCAAAAATTCTGCTCTCTGGAAGCCCTTGGGAAGCTTCTGGCGAATGGTCTGCTCAATTACACGAGGACCTGCAAAGCCAATGAGTGCACCGGGCTCCGCCAAAATGATATCACCCAGCATAGCAAAGCTTGCGGTTACGCCACCTGTTGTAGGGTCTGTCAAAACACTGATGTAAAGCTGTCCCGCCTCACTGTGACGCTTAAGCGCTGCAGAGGTCTTAGCCATCTGCATTAGGGATACAATACCCTCCTGCATTCTTGCACCACCAGAGCAGGCAAACAGTACAACCGGAAGCTTCTCTGCCGTAGCCCGCTCCACAGCACGGGCAATTTTCTCACCCACAATTTCACCCATGCTGGCCATCAGAAAACGACCGTCCATAATACCAAGCACCACAGGATTGCCGCCAATGGTAGCCTTACCGGTCACTATAGCCTCTTTTAAACCTGTTTTTTCCTGCAAATCACGAACCTTTTCCGCATATCCCTTGTAATGAAGAGGATTGGAGAAATCAAGTTCCTCATCCCACTCCTCAAAACTACCCATATCCGCAATCTGTGCCAGACGCTTATGGGAAGGCAGACGGAAATAATTATCACAATGGGGGCAGATATAAGAATTGGCCTTTACCTCATCCACAAACACTGCCGACTTACATGCGTTACATCTACGCATCAGCCCCTTGGGCACCTCAGGCGTTGTCTCCTTTTTCTCGCTCAGGGGAATATATTTTACTGTCTTTTTAAATAAATGATTACTCTTCAATCTTCACTCCACCAATTTCATGGTTCTTCAGGAAATCCACATTAACATTTCCTTCCTGATAATCAGGGTCACTAAGAATCTCAAACTGATAATCCACATTAGTATCAATTCCACCAATAATTACTTCACCCATGGCGCTGAGCATCTTGGCAATTGCATGAGGTCTGTCCTCCGCGTGCACAATCAGCTTGGCAAGCATGGAATCATAGTAAGGGGGAATCTCATATCCACTGTAGATACCGGTATCCACACGAATTCCCTGTCCGCCGGGCAGGTGCAATGTGGAAATACGTCCCGGAGAGGGTCTGAAGTTCTTGTAGGGATTCTCCGCATTGATACGACACTCAATGGCATGCCCTTGAATCTTCACATCCTCCTGACGAAGCTTCATGGGCTCGCCGGACGCAATCTTTATCTGCTCCTTAATCAGGTCGATACCTGTTACCCATTCGGTCACAGGATGCTCCACCTGAATTCGGGTGTTCATCTCCATAAAGTAAAAACGCTCATCTGCCTCCAGCAGAAACTCGATGGTTCCGGCACTGACATAATTAGCCGCCTTGGCTGCTCGCACAGCCACCTCTCCCATCTGCTTTCTAAGCTCGTCGGAAACTCCTGCAGAAGGTGATTCTTCGATAAGCTTCTGATGCTTTCTCTGAATGGAACAGTCACGCTCTCCCAGATGAATCACATTACCTTCATTGTCTGCCAGAATCTGAACCTCAATATGTCTGGGATGTTCCACAAAATGCTCCAAATACATATTGCTGTCACCAAAAGCAGACATGGCCTCCTTCTGGGCTGTGAGAAATGCCTTCTCAAATTCTTCCGGGGAAAATGCGGTACGCATACCCTTTCCGCCGCCGCCCAAAACAGCCTTCACAATAACAGGATATCCAACTTCTTCTGCCAGCTTCAAACCATCCTCCACATCAATCACAGGACGGTCCGTACCGGGAATAATGGGTATCCCTGCATTAATCATGGTATTTCTGGCAACCTGCTTGTTACCCATATTGGCAATTACCTCTGAGGAAGGTCCCACAAAGGTCATGTTACAACGCTCACACAACTCTGCAAATCGTGCATTCTCCGAGAGAAAACCGTAGCCGGGATGAATGGCATCTGCACCGGTTATCATAGCTGCACTAATCAGTCTCTCCATATTGAGATAACTCTCAGAGGAAGGACCCGGTCCGATACACACCGCCTCGTCTGCAAGCTCTGAATGAAGGCTTCCCGCATCTGCCTCAGAATATACCGCTACGGTCTCAATTCCAAGCTCTCTGCACGCTCTTATAATTCTCACGGCAATCTCGCCGCGATTGGCAATCAATAACTTCTGAATCATGCCTGTCTCCAATCCTTACCTGTATTACATTCCTACAGCAAAGGTCAGTTCTGCCTTTACAACAAGGTTATCACCCACATAAGCCTTGGCCTCGCCAATGCCGATGGGACCCTTTTTGCGGATAATTCTGGTCTCAAGACGCAGCTTGTCTCCGGGCACTACCTTGCCCTTAAAACGACATCCGTCAATTCCACCAAAGTATGCTACCTTGCCCTGATTCTCAGGCAGGGAAAGAATTGCTACCGCACCGGCCTGAGCCAACGCCTCAACAATCAGTACACCGGGCATTACCGGCTCCTGAGGGAAATGTCCTGCAAAGAAATCCTCTCTGAAGGTAACACACTTGTATCCAATGGCATACTCGCCGGGTACATAATCCTCAATTCCGTCAAGCAGAAGAAAAGGATGTCTGTGAGGGATAATCTCCTCAATCTGTTTTACTGTCAATGAATTCATACTTTCTACCTCTTAACCAATGCAGAAAAGGGGCTGGCCATATTCTACAGGCTCACCGTTCTGCACCAGAACCTCAGTAACCACGCCATCGTAGTCACTCTCAATCTCGTTCATCAGTTTCATTGCCTCAACAATGGCAAGGGTCTGACCCTTTTTCACGGTGTCACCCACTCGCACATAGGGATCAGCATCCTCAGAGGGAGCCACATAGAAGGTTCCCACCAAAGGAGATTTTACAATCTTGCCACTCAGCTGTGTCTCTGTTGCAGGCTGTGCAGCCGCAGTAAGTGCTGCCATATCTCCTGTCTGAATAGGATTCTCAGCCACAGTAGCTGCTACGGGCGCTGCCATTGCCACGGGAGCAGCTGCCACATTCACAACCGGTGCCTGCTTGCCCTTCATAGCGATTTTTACGCCCTCAGCCTCATAAGTAAAAGAGCTAAGCCCTGTAGCAGACACAGTATTTATTAATTCTAAAATCTGTTCAAATTCCATTACTTTACTCCGTTTAACCAATTAATCCTCGTACTTCTTAACCAAAAGAGTTGCGTTGTGACCACCGAAGCCAAGAGAGTTGCTCATCGCATACTTAACCTCCTGCTCTACAGGTGCGCCAACTACATAATCCAAATCGCACTCCTCATCCACATTCTCAGTACCAATGGTCTGATGGATAAATCCATCCTGAATGGTCTTAACACAAACGATAAACTCTGCACCGCCTGCTGCACCCAGAAGATGTCCAATCATGGACTTGGTGGAATTAATCTTCAAATCATATGCTGCATCACCAAAAGCCAGCTTGATTGCTCTGGTCTCGAAAAGGTCATTGTGATGGGTTGCTGTTCCATGTGCATTGATATAATCTACCTGGGAAGGCTCAACACCTGCCTCCTTCATCGCATCACTCATCGCTCTTGCAGCACCGCTTCCATCCTCGATAGGAGAAGTGATATGATAAGCATCTGCCGTTGCACCGTAACCAACAACCTCAGCAAGAATCTTAGCTCCTCTTGCCTTAGCATGCTCAAGCTCTTCAAGCACAACAATACCTGCACCCTCACCCATTACAAAACCACCTCTATCCTTATCAAAAGGAATAGATGCTTTCTTGGGATCATCAGTGGTATTCAAAGCAGTCAGCGCCTGGAAGCCGGCAACACCGATAGGACATACAGAAGCCTCTGTACCACCGGCAAAAATTACATCTGCATCATTATAAGCAATCGCTCTGTACGCATCACCAATACAATGAGTACCGGTTGCACATGCGGTCACAACGTTAGTACACTTACCTCTTGCACCGGTTGCAATGGAAACATTACCTGCTGCCATGTTTGCAATCATCTTGGGCACAAGCAGAGGGTCTACTCTGGAAGGCCCCTTCTCATTAAGCTTTGTTACAGAAGACTCGGTTACCTGCAGACTTCCGATACCGGAACCAACGATAACACCAACACGGAAAGGATCCTCCTTCTCCATGTCAAGACCTGCGTTCTCCATAGCCTCCATAGATGCAACTACGGCATACTGGGAGAAAAGCTCCAGTCTTCTTGCAGCTCTTACATCCAGATATTTGCCGGGGTCAAAATCTTTAACCTCAGCAGCCAAGGTTGCCTTATAATCTGTAGTATCAAAACGGGTAATCTTATCAATACCCAGCTTGCCTTCCTTCACACCGTTCCAGAAGGACTCAACATCATTTCCCAGAGGGGTTACTGCACCCATACCGGTTACAACTACACGTCTTTTCATAATCCATTTCTCCTTTACTTACATGCCCATGCCGCCGTCTACACTAAGCACCTGTCCGGTGATGTAGGACGCCTGGTCGGATACCAGGAAAGCTACTGCATCTGCCACATTCTCGGGCGCTCCAAAGCATCCCAAAGGAATGCCGGCAATAGAGGCCTCTTTAACCTTTTCAGGAAGTACTGCTGTCATATCCGTCTCAATAAATCCCGGTGCCACAGCATTTACAGTAACGCCACGGGAGCCCAGCTCCTTCGCTGCACTCTTGGTCAGACCGATAACACCTGCCTTAGAAGCCGCATAATTGGCCTGACCGGCATTTCCGTGAATACCAACCACCGAAGTAATATTTACAATTCTGCCGCCACGCTGCTTAATCATCTGTCTTGCAGCATGTCTGATACAGTTAAAGGTTCCATTAAGATTGACATTCAACACCTTGTTGAAGTCTTCCTCAGACATTGCCATCAAAAGTCCATCTTTGGTAACACCTGCATTATTTACCAGAATATCCACATGTCCGTATGCTCCAATAACTTCCTTGAAGAATGCCTCGCAAGCAGCAAAATCACTCACATTACAGCAATATGTAACTGCATTTCCGCCATTTGCAAGTATTTCCTCTTTTACCGCCTCACAGGCTTCCTTTGAACCATTGTAATTCAGAACTACAAACACACCATCTTTTGCCAATCTCAATGCAATCGCACGTCCAATTCCTCTGGAAGCACCTGTTACAATAGCTACCTTACCGGATACGTCCATCTTGTTTAATGTCTCCATATTAATAACCCTGCCTCTGCTTTTCAAATCTGATTTATAATAACTTTTCCAAAACCGCTTCCATATCCTCTACAGTCTCAATATTATAGGCTGTAACATCGCGGTTGATTTTTCTCAAAAATCCTGTCAATGTCTTGCCGGGTCCGATTTCCACGAAGGTATCCACGCCCTCTTCAATCATCTTCTCCACACTCTGCTGCCATCTTACAGATGCGCAAATCTGCTTTGCAAGAAGTCCCTTAATATCATTAATATCTGTCACAACATCCGCTGTAACATTGGTTACATAAGGAATTTCCAGCTCGCCCAGTTCCACATTTGCCAGTTCCTCAGCCAGCTTCTCGCCTGCTTCTGTAAGCATTGCAGAATGGAAAGGTCCGCTTACCACAAGCTCAACAATACGCTTAGCGCCTGCTTCCTTAAGTTTCTCCATAGCTGTCACAAGTGCACTCTTCACACCGGTGATTACAATCTGTCCGGGACAGTTGTAATTGGCAATGCTCACGCCTTCAATAGGCTCAAGAACAGCCTCAATATCAGCAGCTTCCATACCGAGAACAGCGGCCATGCCACCCTCTCCTGCCGGAACTGCCTGCTCCATCAGAATTCCTCTCTTACGCACGGTCACAATTGCATCCTTAAGGCTCATAGCGCCTGCGGTTGCAATTGCACAATACTCACCAAGGCTAAGGCCTGCGGTCATAGCGGGACGAAGCCCCTTCTCCTCCAGCACACGTACCATAGCCATGGAAGTAGTTACCATGGCCGCCTGTGTGTACTGAGTGAGATTTAACATATCATTTTCTTCAAAGCAAAGGGCTTTTACATCGATATCAAGCCACTCATTAGCATTGTCGAAAACCTCTTTTGCAGTCTCAAACTGCTCATAAAAGTCCTTGCCCATGCCCACCTTCTGGGCACCCTGTCCGGGGAAAATAAAAGCAATCTTACTCATAAATATTGGTTCCTTTCATCAGTGCATCCGTTTCGTTTACAAGATTCTCAATAATCTGCTTGCAGGGAAGAATATCTTTAATCATACCTGCAATCTGACCTGCCATCAGACTGCCATTCTCCACATCACCATCCACTACTGCACGGCGAAGGGCTCCAACAGTCATCAACTCGAGCTGCTCAAGACCCGCTCCCTCTGACTCCAGACGCAGATACTCTCTAACCATGTTGTTACGGATAACTCTGATGGGATGTCCGGTACTTCTTCCGGTCACCTTTACATCAATGTCTTTGGCATTCAACACACAATTTTTATAATTCTCATGCACCACAGCCTCCTCGGAAGCCAAGAAACGGGTTCCAAGCTGACAACCCTTTGCGCCAAGCATAAATGCTGCTGCCATGCCGCGGCCATCTGCAATACCTCCTGCTGCAATAACAGGGATATTTACCGCATCAACAACCTGAGGAACCAGAGCCATAGTGGTAATCTCACCAATATGTCCGCCTGCCTCAGTACCCTCTGCTACCAGAGCGTCAACACCGCATCGCTCCAGGCGCTTTGCCAGCGCCACAGATGCAACTACGGGAATCACCTTGATACCGGCCTCTTTCCACATTGCCATATACTTCTCGGGATTGCCTGCACCGGTAGTAACCACAGGAACCTTCTCCTCAGCCACAACCTTTGCCACATCATCTGCATAGGGGCTCATCAGCATAATATTCACACCAAAGGGCTTATCAGTCAGCTCTCTCAGTGCACGAATCTGTTCGCGCACCCATTCAGCCGGCGCATTTGCTGCACCAATAAGGCCCAGACCGCCCGCTTCGCTCACTGCTGCCGCAAGATGGTGCTCTGCCACCCATGCCATTCCTCCCTGTATAATGGGGTACTCAATTCCAAGTAATCTGGTGATATCTGTTTTCATTCTTTTTTCCTCTCTTATTTCGAGTTTCTGTCGAACTTCTGTTGAGTTAAATGAGATTAAATAAGCTTATCAATAGAAATTAAGCGTTCAGATACTTCTCTACATCGCCGATGGTCTTAATGTTCTCAAGCTCCTCGGAAGGAATTTCAACACCGGTCTCCTCCTCAAGAGCCATAACCAGTTCGAAAAGATCCAGGGAGTCTGCACCCAAATCATCCTTGAAGGAAGTCTCTGCAGTCAGGCTGTCCTTATCTACACCCAAAGATTTTGCTACGATTTCTTTAATCTGATCCATCATTGTTTTGTTCTCCTTTTTGTTTACTTTTCTTATTATTGATTTTAAATTTATAATACCTTGACCTTTAGGGTCGTATTACCATGTAATAAGGCTTGCGCCATAGGAAAGTCCACCACCGAAGCCTGCCAGCACAATTTTGGAACCACGCTTAAGTCTTCCTGAGCGATTCAGCTCATCCAAGAGGATTCCAATACTTGCAGAGGATGTATTTCCATACTCTGCAATGTTCATGGGGAACTTCTCAGCATCTCCACCAATTCTCTTTGCAACAGAACCCACAATACGTGCATTCGCCTGATGCAGCACAAAGCAGTCAATGTCATCTGCTGTAAGATTCTCCTGTGCAAGAAGCTCATTGATTACCTCAGGCACCTTGGATACCGCAAACTTAAACACCTCACCGCCATCCATCTGAATGTGAGTATTGGGCATTTCCTTTACAGCATTATTTATATTGGCACTTGCACAGGTAAGTACTCCGCCCTTTGCACCGGTAGAATGAGTAACCTGAGCATATCTGTCCTCGGACTCCGCACGAACCACTGCTGCGCCTGCACCGTCACCAAACAGGATACAGGTTCCTCTGTCACTCCAGTCAACCAGATTGGAAAGAGTCTCTGCTCCCACAACCAATGCAGTGCGATAAATCCCCTGTGCCAGATAAGCCTGTGCAGTATTCAGTGCCATCAGAAATCCGGTACATGCTGCATTCATATCAAAACAAGTTGCATTGTCTGCTCCGATAATGCTCTGCACTTCACATGCCGTGCAGGGAACCAGCATTCCCGGCGAAACAGTTGCAACAATCAGAAGGTCAATCTCCTCTGCACTCACGCCAGCATTCTCAAGAGCCGCCTTACATGCTCCTGCTGCCAGTGTAGCAGTTGTTTCCTCTGTGCCTGCTACATGACGCTGTGCAATACCTGTACGTTCTTTAATCCATTCATCGTTCGTTTCTACCATCTCTGCAAGCTTGTTGTTGTCCCAGCAGGTGGCAGGCACGCAGGAACCTGTTCCCAGTATCTTTCCAGTCATAACGTATCTCCATAAACTTTTTAATTAAAATATTTTGATTCTCAAATGTTTTACGTTTCAAATTATATCACCATAAAAGTATTTGTCAATAGGTTTTGAATCATATTTTTTCTTTTCTTTTTTGCACCAATATGCTATAATAATTTTATCTTTTATTTAGGGGATATAGCTCAGCTGGGAGAGCGCTTGCATGGCATGCAAGAGGCCGTGGGTTCGAGCCCCATTATCTCCACATTCGTATTATGACGAGAGAAAATAAATACAAAGGAGATTACCATGAGATTAATTACACGTTCTGATTTTGACGGTCTCGCATGTGGCGCCCTTCTGAAGGAAGCCGGCATCATTGACCATTGGAAATTTGCACATCCCAAGGATTTGCAGGATGGCTTGGTAGAAGTTACAGAAGATGACTGTCTGGCCAATGTACCTTATGTAGAGGGTTGCGGTCTGTGGTTTGACCACCATTCCAGCGAACATGAGAGACTTCAGCTTGAGGGCAAATACAAGGGCGAGAGCCGCATCACTCCCTCCTGTGCGCGCATTATTTATGAATACTATGGCGGCAAGGAGCGTTTCCCTCAGTTTGACGATATGATGGAGGCTGTTGACAAGGTAGATTCCGGTAATCTGACTATTGACGAGGTTCAGAACCCTGAGGGCTGGATTTTGATTGGTTTCCTGATGGATCCCAGAACCGGTCTTGGCAGATGGCGCAACTTCACCATCTCCAACTATCAGCTCATGGAGATGCTTATTGATGCATGCCGCACCATGACCACCGACGAGATTCTTGCTCTCCCCGATGTACAGGAGCGTATCGCTGTATATCACGAGCAAACCGAAAAGTTCATGGAAATGGTTAAGAAATACACCCGCGTAGACGGCAACCTCATCATCTCCGATTTGAGAGGCGTTGACCCCATCTACTCCGGCAACCGATTCCTGATTTACAGCATGTATCCTGAGCAGAATATTTCCGCATGGGTTGTCAGCGGACGAGGCGGTCAGGGATGTTCCGCCGCAGTTGGCTACAGCATTTTAAACAAGACCTCCAACGTAGACGTAGGAAGCCTGATGCTCAAGTATAACGGCGGTGGTCACAGAAAGGTAGGTACCTGCCAGTTCTCCAACGAGAACATGGACACTGAGTTGCCCAAGATGCTGGCTGACTTATCTGCACTGGCAAATGCATAATCAATATCAATGCAAATTTGACTCAATGTCAATAATTGTGGTCTTTATCAATAGTTAGGATTTTTAGTTGGGGCGGCATCCTTGTGGATGTCGTCTCTTTATTCTTATCTTTCTCTAACAAGTGGATGTAAATGCTAAAAATCAACATTTACATCCCAAATGGCACATTCTTTGTAATAATATTCAAAAGACAATACAAACAAAAAACTCGCCGTCTTCATACCCTACCTTCAATCGATATCCGTGAAGCTCACAGATATTCTTCACAATGGCAAGCCCCATACCGCTTCCCGTCTTTCCACTGCGGCTCTCACTGCCCACCACAAAGGGGTCACAAAGCTTATCAACCACATCCGAAAGATCCGTCTCACAGGCATTCATCATCTTCAGCTCTTTATCGCTCAAAGCCACCTGCACAACACTCTCCGGTGTTGCATACTTCACCGCATTACCTAACAGATTATCTAGCACCTGCAACATCAATCCCTTATCGGCCTTTAAAGTCTGTGTTCCTTCTGTTGCCACTTGCACCTTCTTCTCTACTAACTGTAATTCATATCTTTTCTGCACTTCATTAAAAAGCTCTGCCACATTAACTGTTTCCTTATTCAGACGAAGTCCTTCCTTTTCCACCTTGGACAGATTAAGAACCGATTCAATAATCCGGTTCATGTACTGCACATTACTCTGAATCTCCTTGGCATAATGCTCCTGCTTGCCTGGATTCATATTATTCTCCAGATTCTCCGCATAGCCGGAGATAGACATCAGTGGGCTCTTCAAATCATGAGCCATGGTATTCATAAGATTCTTGCGGTAATCCTCTGTAGTGTACTGGGCTTTTAACCCTGCATAGGTAATCTTGGCAAGAATCAGTGCCAAAATCATATCAAACATCAAAAGTCCTACTGCAATAATAAGAAAAATCCCCTCCCAAGTCTCCCATACATCATAGCAGGCTGTAGCAAGCAGACCTACCTTTCTTCCATCCTTCAACTCTTCGCTGACCTCAGATACCATCTTTAGCTTAAAATAAGTCTCTTCCTCCATATATATAAGCTCATCTTGAAAAGACCTCACTTTTTCATAATACTCCTGCAACAATACATAAGCTTCGTCTGCCCCTCTATACAATCGATATATCCATGGATTGCTCTTGCTATATCCTACAATAAGCGGGGACAGCTCCATTGTCTCCGTAGCCGTCTGTTTCTTTTCATATTCTTCCGTTATCTCTTTTGGAGCTTCAAATCTGCTGACAAAAGCAAATTCCGGCTCATAACCCGCGTCTGTTATTTCGAAATCAAATAAATCAGTCACTTCAACAGTTACCGTAAAGGGCCCGGGAACTACCTCTTCCCCTTTCTGATAATAATAAGGCATTTCCACACTTTCAGAAATCAGATTCCGGTCCTTTTTCAAAGCCTGCACTTTCTCCCGATGTTCACTCCAACCGGGAATATCCGCCGTAGGATAACAATACATAGTAGACGGAGTATCCTCTGTCTTAGGTCGCATAATCACAAGCTGCTCCTCACATCCTGCTATTTGTTCCTTAGTCTCCCAATCATATAAAATTGATACCATTTGATAGGCCTCTGCCTGAGCAGCCCCTCTAAACTGCTGTACTCTTGCAAAGTCCTCCCGTTCCCCCACCTCGTATTCCCGTATTCCGCTACGTCTGGTATTCTCCGCCTCATAAAACTCATTTCGGAAGTTATCCTTCGTTATCGTCACAAAAATAGACATTCCGAAAAAAGAAAGGCCCGCTAAAACCAAAGTAATCCAAAAGAATTTCTGCCAAAAAACATCCCAATAAGTTTTTCTCTTCTTTTTTATCCTCTTCACCACTATCTCCCTCTCTCGTCTGTTATTTTGTACCCCTTTGTAATAACCGTCTTAACCTGACTTCCGGCACTTCCCAAAGCCTTGCGAAGCTTCTTAATATGGTTATCCACCACACGCTCATTCCCCTCATAGTCATATCCCCAGATACGGGTCAAAAGAAGTTCCCTCTCAATGGCATGATTCTTATTTTCCATGAGATATTTCAGAATGGCATACTGCTTGGGCGGTAGCTCCACCGCCTCACCACAGACCTTTACCGTAAAATTTGCCGGATTTAATGAAATATCTCCACAAACCATGTCCGCCGAGACAACCATTCCCTTGGCCCGCTTCAAAAGTGCAAGGGTCTTGGCGTAAAGCTCCGCCAGTGAAAAAGGTTTTACAAGGTAATCATCACAGCCCAAATGATATCCATAGAGCACATCATCTTCATGATTTCTTGCAGTAAGGAAAATAATCGGCACAATACTTTTCTGTCGGATGGTCCTGCAAATCTCAAAGCCACTGGTCCCCGGAAGCATCACATCAAGCATACACAAGTCATACTCACGTTCATATACAGCCTCCAAGCCCGCAAGTCCGTCTGCCGCTGTATGAATCTGAATCTCACCGTTGCTCTTTGATGTAAAAAAATCTTCAATGACCTCTCTAATCTGAGCATCATCCTCCACAAGCAAAATATGAAACACCTTTTTTCCTCCGTTATCATTTGTTGTGATGAATACATAATAAATGGAAAATATATCCTTTATGTATCCTTTTTTTCTCATTTAATCGTGTTTTGAAAAAACAGCTGTCCAAAAGGTCAGCTGTTTCTTCTCAAATTATTTTGCTCTCGCAATGTATTTATTCTACAGGAACCGCAGTAATATCCGTTCCGAAATATTTCTCGGAAATCTCTGCCAGCACACCTTCCTCACGAAGCTCTACAATTGCCTGATTTATCGCCTCTCTAAGCGTCGCACTGTCATCGCCCTTTCTCATGGGAACACACACATGAGAAGCATCCTCAGTCAATGCAGCAATCTTCACATCCGCATCAGGATGCACTGCCAGATAATCATAAAAGGTCACCTCTGCATTCAAGGTTGCATCCACTCTGCCTTGAAGCAAAAGCTCCATGGTCTGGTTCAAATCATCCACACCGGTAGCTGTAGCACCACAACTCTCTGCCAGCTGGGCGTAGGTACTGGAAATGGTATTAGCAGTAGTCTTGCCTGCCAAATCCTCAAAGGACTGAATGTCAGTATTGTCACCCTTTACCATAATGGCGGTACGAATATAGCCGTAAGGTTCAGAGAAATCATATTTTTCCCCTCTTTCATCGGTATACTCCACACCGTTTACCATAATATCATAACGTCCTGCCTCAAGCCCTGCCAGAAGACCATCCCATTCTCCCTCAATAAACACAGGCTCTACGCCAAGCTTATCTGCAATAGCCTTTCCAACTTCTACATCAAAACCTACCAACTCATCATTTTCATCATGATAAGTCCAAGGTGCCCATGTTCCTTCCATTGCAATGGTAATCTCTCCTGCTGCCTGAATACGCGCCAGCTGATCCTGACCCTCTGTTGCCTGATTCTCACTTGTCTGAGCCCGGTCTGCCTCACCTTCAGTCTTTTGCGTTCCGCCACATCCGGTCAAAAGCATTATTCCTGCAACTACACTTACAATCCATTTCTTCCAATTATTTTTCATAATATCCTCCATCATTTATATTCTTGATAAATTCTTCAAAAACTCCTCTGCACGCTCTGTTTTGGGTTTGTCAAAAAAAGATTTGCTGTCGCCGCTCTCCAACACTCTGCCATCATCCATGAAAATCACTTTGTTAGACACCTGTCTGGCAAAACTGATTTCATGAGTCACCACCAACATCGTCATGCCCTCTTTTACCAACTGACGCATTACAGAGAGCACCTCACCAATCAATTCCGGGTCCAGAGCTGATGTTGGCTCATCAAAAAAGATAATCTCCGGATTGGTAGCAATGGCTCTGGCGATACCCACTCTCTGCTGCTGACCGCCGGAAAGCTGATGCGGATAGGCATCATACTTATCTGACAGCCCCACCTTATCCAAAGCCTGTTTTCCCAACAATTCCGCTTCCTTTTCGGGAAGCTTACGTGCAACAATCAATCCTTCCGTCACATTTTGCAACGCGGTCTTATTGGCAAATAAATTAAAATTCTGAAACACAAAGGCTGTCTTCTTACGCAAATCCCCAATGGCCTTCTTAGAGATTTTCGCATATGAATAATTCACCTCCTCAAAGGTAAATTCCCCTTCATCTGACTTCTCCAGGAAATTCAGACACCGAAGCAATGTGGTCTTACCGGAACCGCTGGGGCCCAGTATTGCCACCACATCCCCTTTATGTACTTCCAAATCAATCCCCTTTAAAACCTCTATACCGCCAAAGGATTTGCGGATATTTTTCACCGTCAACATATATCGCTCCTCTTCGCAGTTCCAATATTCTCCAGTAGATATCCTACTCAGCATCCTTTAACTGCAATTTCCTCTCACCGATTCGCTGAAGCCATGTCAAAATCGTACAGAACATCAAATAAATAAGGCCTACCTCCAGATACAAAAGCAGAGGTTCATATGTCCGTGCCACAATTCTTTGGGTGGACATAAACATCTCAGCCACTGTGATATTGGCTGCCAGAGAGGTTTCCTTCAAAAGCCCTATCAAAGAATTGGACAAAGGCGGAAATGCCGTCCTCATAGCCTGAGGCAGCACAATACGCCACATAATCTGCATCCATGACATACCTACACAATAACCTGCCTCCATCTGTCCTTTCGGTACAGACTGAAGTGCCGCGCGTACCGTTTCCGATGCATAAGCACCCTCATTAACAGAAAATACAATCAGTGCCGCCGGAATGGGGTCCAATATAATTCCCACACCCGGCAACCCATAAAACACCACAAATAGTTGTACTAATATGGGCGTTCCACGAATCACCCACACATAAAATCTGGCAAGCTGCTTTAACACCGGTACCTCTGCAAACTGAATCATCGCCACAACCACAGCAATAATCAGTGCAAGCACAAATGATACTGCCGTAAGAGGTATGGTAATCTTTAGTCCCGGAAGCAGTATTTTCCAAAAGGAGTCTATAAAAATTTCAACCCACCTTTGATTCATCAAATTTTCTAACATATTTTATCGCCTCTCAAGCAGACACACAGCCTCTGTAGATTCCGTGAACGGGAACATATCCACACCAACAGCTTTTTTCACCTGATAGCCATGCTTTGTCAAGTATTTCAAATCCCGCACCAAAGTCTCGGGATTACAGGAAATGTACACTACTCTGCCCGGCTTCATTCGGGCAATGGAACTTAAGAAAGCCTCATCACTGCCGCTTCTGGGAGGGTCCATCAAAAGGACATCTACCACAGCCCCCTTCTTTTCCGGACTCTCTGCCATGCTCACCAGAAATCTGCCCGCATCATTCTGGTAAAAGCTGATATTCTTCACGTCATTGCGTTTGGCGTTTACCCGGGCATCCTTTACCGCATCGCCATTCAATTCCACACCGATAACCCTGCCCGCCTTGTCCGATGCCAATATACCAATAGTTCCTGTACCACAATAAGCATCCAGCACCGTCTCCTTCCCAGTAAGCTGTGCATATTCCAAAGCCTTGGCATATAACTTTTCCGTCTGAACGGGATTTACCTGATAAAAGGACTTAGGAGAAATACGGAAGGTCTTACCGCCCAGCACATCCTCAATATATCCCTTACCGTAGATAACCTGTTCCTTGTCCCCAAGCACCATGCTTGTTCCTCGATTATTCACATTCACCACGATTGTGGTAATCTCCGGATGCTTGTCTCTAAGTGCCTTTACAAAATTATTCTTAGAAGGCATGATAGGGGACGCCAGCACCAACACTACCATAATCTGTCCTGTCACATAACCTGTACGAATCAGAACATGACGCAACAATCCATATCCGGTATCCTCATTGTACGCCCGGATTTTAAATGACTTGGCAAGCTCTCTTATAGTCACTATAATGGCATCCGCTTTCTCATTTTCGATATAGCAACTATCCACAGGTACAATACGATGGCTCTTGGCCTCGTAAATGCCGGAAATCATATTGTGCTTTCTGTCCTCACCGAACACGGCATGCACCTTGTTACGATAATGTGTAGGATTGTCCATACCGATAATTGCCTCCGGTTTACAATAGGGAGCCATCAGCTTAGCAAACTGCTTGGACTTCTCCTGAAGCTGCTCTTCATAGCTTCTGTCAATCCATCTGCACCCTCCGCACTTGCCGGCTACCGGGCAAACTGACTGCTTATTGCTTACGGCCCGCTTTGCAGAAACTCTTTTTGCTCTGTCTGTTGCCATCTCATCACTCCTTCTGTCGTGCTCTTACTTTGCTCCGGCATGCGAACACAATGAACCAAACGCCTACTACACAGACGCTTGGTTCATTGTGTTCGCGCACCTTATTCCACACGGTACTGCTTCAACTGCTCCTTGCGCTCTCTATAATCCGGCAGATACTTCTCAACCTCTCTCCAGAAATCTGCCGAATGATTCATGTGCCTTCTATGAGCAAGCTCATGTATCACCACATAGTCCACCAGCTCCAGTGGCACATACAACAACCTGCAATTAAAATTCAAGTTCCCGTCACTGCTGCAGCTCCCCCAACGGGTCCTTTGATTCCTCATGGAAATCCGCCCATAGGCAATCCCCATTTTCTCCGCATAATATGCCACTCGCTGCTCTATCAACAACCGAGCCTTCCTCTTATCCTTCGCAGTCACAACCTCCGGCAGGTAAATTAAATCATCCACCAGCGCCTCATGTCCCCGTTTCTTTTCCATTTCTCACTCGCCTACACTTTTATGAACCTCAACCCATTTACAATCCAAATCCTCAACACAAAGCAAAAAGCACGAATCACCCAAATGGGTAACTCGTGCTTTCCATCGTCGGAGTGGCGGGATTCGAACTCGCGACCTCCGCCTCCCTAAGACGGCGCTCTAACCAAGCTGAGCCACACCCCGAAACACAA
>CAYOGM010000053.1:0-17044 GCA_964403595.1 uncultured Acetatifactor sp.
CCCCGGTAGTATTCCCCACAGGATCATACAACGCCGCCTCGGTGGGATTTGACACAATAGTTGCCGGATTGCTGTTATTCTCAAGCCATTCATAAAAAGTTTCTACATAATCTGCTCCGGTTGCATCAATCCGGTCAATCCAGTTTACATAATTGCCCTCTTTAAGGGCAAGCTGACCCGATTCATCCAGTGCAAACAAGCTTAAAAACTGCGCCGATGTCTCAATTTGAGGCAAATCATAAGTCTCCGTGGGCAGTTCAACCGTCGTCACCTGCTCCTCCGCTGATACCGCAAGCGTCGTAATATCCACCGCTTCTGTCACTAATGCTACGGCAATCAAGCCTGCCGCCACCCGTTTCAAAGCCCGTTTCCATCCCTTCATGCAATTCCTCCTCTTATGCATCCTCATAACAATGCCATATTTCCGCTTCGTCATGGCTCGAGTATATTATACCTTGAAATGGGAGGCGTTGTAAACATGCGGCTAGTGTTGCTTGACTATCTTTCTCGACATCATTGCTTCTGTTTTTCGTAATAGTTCTCCAGCGCGGCCTTCACAGCCTCCTCTGCCAACACAGAGCAGTGTACCTTATGTGGTGGCAACCCCTCCAGAGCTTCCACCACTGCCTTATTGGTCAGTTTCTTCGCTTCTGCAATAGGCTTGCCCTTAATAAGCTCCGTCGCCATGGAACTGGATGCAATGGCACTTCCACATCCGAAGGTCTCAAATTTCACATCTGTAATTACATCATCCTCAATTTTCAGATACATTTTCATAATATCACCACAACGTGCATTGCCTACCTCACCGATTCCATCGGCATTCTCCATACTTCCCACATTTCGGGGATTTCGAAAATGATCCATTACCTTTTCACTATACAAAGCCATATCTCTACCTCACATTATTGTAAACTCTTTTCCCCTGCATCAAATCACTCCATACAGGCGAAATTCCACGTAAATATGTCACCACATCCTTGACCGCTGTAATCATATATTCTACTTCCTCCGGCGTGTTTTGCTCTGACAGGGATAACCGCAGAGAACCATGTGCAATCTCATGGGGTCTGCCAATTGCCAGAAGAACATGACTGGGTTCCAAATCCCCCGATGTACACGCCGAGCCGGAGGATGCACAGATTCCCTTATCATCCAGAAGCAGCAGAAGAGACTCTCCTTCAATTCCTTCAAAGCAAAAATGTACATTGCCTGGCAGACGCTTTTCCCTGTCTCCGTTCAAAATACTATAGGGAATCTCCGAAAGCCCTTCTATCAGTCGCTCCCTCATTCGAATAAGCTTTGCCTGCTTATCTTTCAGATTATCGCATGCAAGCTCCAGGGCTGTTGCCATTCCCATAATTCCCGGAACATTCTCTGTGCCGGCCCTCCTGCCCCGCTCCTGTGCACCACCCTCAATCAGATTGGTAAGCAGGATTCCTTTCCTGCAATACAAAGCTCCTACCCCTTTAGGGCCATGAAATTTGTGCGCTGACAGCGACAGCATATCAATATTCTGCTCCTTTACATCAATATCCAGATGCCCTGCTGCCGCCACAGCATCTGTATGCAAAATCACTCCTGCTCTGTGGCACACATCTCCAATTTCTTTAATCGGCTGTACAGAACCAATTTCATTATTGGCATACATAATTGTCACCAGACAAGTGTCCTCCCGAATAGCATCTTCCACCTGCTCAGGTCTGATCACTCCATTTTCCGCAACCTCCAGCAGGGTAACTTCAAAACCTTCCTTTTCCAACTTCTTCAAAGTATGCAGCACAGCATGATGTTCAAAAGTAGTGGATATAATATGTTTTTTCCCCTTCCTTTCACCTATCCGCGCCGCCGAAACAATCGCCTGATTATCCGCCTCACTTCCTCCTGATGTAAACAAAATCTCCCCTGCTTCACAGCCCAAAATCCTCGCAATCTTCTCTCTTCCACTCTCAAGTGCTTCTTTTGCCCTCTGCCCTGCCGAGTGCAAACTGGAAGGATTTCCATATACCCCATCCATGTAGGGGAGCATGACTTCTGTCACCTTAGGGTAAACTTTTGTAGTCGCCCCATTATCCGCATAAATTTGCATAGCTTTTCTTCCTTTCATTTTATTACTTCATCTTTTCACAGAAGTGCGCCTGTATTTCCTACTATTCTTGTAAGCATTTTCACATTGCCTCCCATTTCCTACCTTTCTAGCAGGCCTTGCACAGCACCATTTAATTCCTACCTTTCTAGTAGGCATTATCATAGTACCATCCAATTCCTACTTAGTCAATAGGAATTAAATGTGCATTGTCGTTCCTATGAATTAAATATGCATTGTCTTTCCTTCTCCAAGAATGTACAAATTTGCACCACAATTACCTATACATCAAACCTGTATTCATATAAACTATTCTTCACAGAAAATTTTCCTCAACATCTTATCCAAAGCCCTTGTGTTAAGTGTTCGCTTGGCTGTCTCACAGGTAATAAACAAATTCACCCCCAAAAAGATTTCATTCCGTTCATAGCTACTCAGCTTAAACAATACTTTCTCCACGTACTCTTCATCATCCATCATTCCAAAATGTTCCAGATACACCTCTTCCCTCTCCGGCATCTTCAAAATTGTAAAATCCGGATAAACTTTGATATTTCCATCTAACACAAGAGGATATTCATAGCGGTACGGAATCGCCAAAGAATACAACTTGTCCGCAATAATCTTTTCCGATTTTGAACGCACCCGTTCCCCTCGTTCCGTAATGATTTCCTTCGTTTCATCCGCAAAAAACTTTCCTTCATATTTGACAGACTGCCACGCCTTTATAAATTCATCATCAGATAATTCAACATCGTGCAATAATGCTCTTCGATTAGGATTTGTTTTCTCATACAACATTTCAATCTTCGTGTGCTTATACTTTTCCACAAATCGCTTAATCGCATTAATCCTCTCCTCTGCACATTTAATCATACGTATATCATAATCCCGCTGTGCAATTCTGCTTACCAGTTCTCTTTCACTTTTCTTCATATATCTGCCATTACAATTCCATCGTTCCCCTTCGGCCCGATAGTAGTATTCCACAATATCAGCCCCTTTCCTAACACGCAAATGCCCTTTAGGTGCTGTCTCCATTCGTTTCTTTGCTCGCTTCACCATTCCTTCAAGCTTCTTTTTTTCTTGCATTAACATAGACTCAACTGTTCTCATTTTTAATCTCCTTTCATCTGAACTATCTTAATTGATACCAACTTTTTATTAAATTCACACACTCTATTGGAGTCTTCCAGGCTTCTCTCACCAATCTTTTTCGCCTTTTTCTAATTCCGTTGGAGGAGCCTGCTTCCTGCATACCAACTTTTCTCGAGCTTTTCCCACTCCGTTGGAGGAGCCTGCTTCCCGCATACCAACTTTTCTCGAGCTTTTCCCACTCCGTTGGAGGAGCCTGCTTCCCGCATACCAACTTTTCTCAAGCTTTTCCCGCTCCGTTGGAGAAACTGGCTTCTCACACACCAACGGTTTTACTATTTTCGCCACTCTGTTGGTGTAACCCATTTCCTACAAACCACAGCACCTCTATTCCTCCTGCACAATCCAGCCCCTTATCTCACACTTTTCTCCCAGTTCGATAGTTATTGCTCCATACTCCGGAGTACCCACAATTGTAGCCCCTGCACCTTGCAATCTCTCCACCGTCTCTTCATGGGGATGTCCATAGGAATTCTTCCTGCCACAGGATATAACAGCCACGTGAGGGGTAATCTGCGCCAACAAAGCATCTGAGGTGGAATTCTTAGAGCCATGATGTCCTACCTTCAGTACATCCACATTAGAAATTTCGTACTCAGCCAACCGGGAGGTCAACTGTCTCTCCCCCCCGCCTTCCACGTCACCCGTCAAAAGAAGCGAAATCATCTGTCCGTCCTCGTGAAGCTCTACATAGAAACATTCCGAGCCCGCATTTCCGTCTAAATTATCTTCCTCTGCCGGATGAAGACACATAAAAATATCTTCCTTACAATTCCATCTCTCCCCCGCTGCAATCATACGGACAGGCACATTTGTTTCATTGGCTGCCTCCACCAAGCCTTTAAACTCCTCATCAAGCCGTTCGGTCTTCATATGCGGTAACACAAGTTGCCCTACCTCAATATGAGACTCCTGCGCCAGCAACAAAAGCTCCTCTAGTCCGCTGGTATGATCTGTATCTCCATGAGATGCCAAAACAGCCTCAATCTTACTTATCCCATAATATTTCAAAAATGGAATCAATACATCCTCACCAACTCCCTGCCTGCTACTGCTGCCACAATCAAACAAATACACTTCTCCGCCGGAAAGCTGCACACAGATACAGTCCCCCTGCCCTACATCCAGGAATGTCACTCTGTCTCCCGAAAATCTTGGCAAAGCAAGCACTCCCACCGCAACCGCAAAAAAACCTATCTGCAACACCAGCCACTTGCCTGCCCAAACCAACCTGCCGCTCCGTAGCGCTCCACAAGCCCGAGTTCCCTTGCCCATCTGCCCTTCCCTTATATTCCCTTCGCAGCGTCCACGTAGCCATGGCACTCCCCACACCACTACCGCCCACAGAAGGTAGTAGACCACAACCTGCCAGACCGCCGGCCTTCCGGGATTCCACATGGCCGCAGGCAAACTCTCGAACACATGGCATAATCCCTCATATCCTGTGAGAATGATTACATCTACTGTACCTACAATACCAAGCCCTGGTACAAGCATTGCCACAAGACCGCTCACCATAACCAAGCTCATCAGTGGCAGAATCAATGCATTCAAAAACACCGAATATATAGAAATCTCATAACTAAACCACAGCTGAATAGGCAATGTTGTAACCGTAATGGACACTCCAGCCAACAAACCCTCTCTCAGCAAACCACTTACAAACTCCCAAGCCTTTCTTAATATCCTTCGAATGCGTCCTTCTACATGCCACTTCAGCTTAGGCTGTTCCTCCCTCGACTTGGACAAAGCCGGCAACAAAAGTCCCAGACCCAAAACAGAACCAAAAGACAATAAATAACCCATATGCCCCAGCCACGCCGGATTCATTAGTGCCATCAAAGCTCCCACAAATCCAAGGGCTGTGAGCATATCGTAGGTCCGCCCCCAAAGAAGTCCCAGCATCCTAAGTAAATACATACCAACTGCACGACAGACAGACACTCCAAATCCGGTCATCATACCATACAAAACCAGTACTGTTGCACCACCTATGGCCGCCGCCCACACCGGCATTCCCATCTTTCGCAAAAGCTTATATAATCCCATACCAATTATTGTGATATGAAGACCCGAGATACTAAGAATATGCACAATGCCATTTCGCTCATACAATGCTCTTATCTCCTCATCCACATCACTCTTTTCCCCCAGAAGAATCGCCGCCATAACAGATGCCTCCCTCTCAGGGAAAACTTCATATAAACGCGCTTTCCAAAACGTCCTCAAATGATACAATCGTTCCCGAAGCCCGGCCTTCCCCGACACTGCAAGCACCTCAGCGTCCCGTACCCGCCCAAGATACCCCATGGAATGATAATACTTGGCGAAGTCAAACTCTCCTGGATTAGTTGCCGAAGAAAAATTCAAAAATAGTCCCTGCAAAGTTACCTCTGCGCCAATAAACAGCTCCTGCTCATCACCAAATGCCCTTTCACCGGCCATCGCACCATCATAAGAAATTATTAATTTGTTTTGTTTGAAAAAATTGGAATTATCCTGCTGCCCGAATGCAGCATCATTTAGAATTTCAAGAATTTGTATATCGAAAGAACTATTGTCTCTGTCACATATCTGTCCGGTCACAGTCACTTGCGTGCCGTCAGGCGGACCAGCCGCAGACTCAGCCGGCCACCTGTAATTGATTAACGCTATCAGCGCAACCAGACAGAAAGACACACAAAGAAGAGGTCTCCTCATATTTTCCTCCTGCCTATTGTTAAACATACTTTTATTGATTCATACTTTCATTTTCTAAGGTGGTAACACAATCCAGATTACGCTCATAAGCTGCACTTCCAAAACTCTCCGGCACCTCACCGTTTATCAGAATCTGCACCTTATTTACCGTACTGAGCTCTACCAGGGAATTCACCAACGAATATATGGAAAGCTCTGTAGACACATTATTCACCACATTCAAAAAATTGGAATCCAGATTGACATAACAGATTCCATCCTTGGTCATAACGCTGATGATTTTCACCTCATGGTTGATAGACGGATACAATCCTGCCACCTTACCGCTGGGGCCCGCTATCAGCTCCTCCACTACAAAACGCTCTAAAGGGACATTGGTGGAATAATACTTTTCACGATATGCCCCTATCAGTTTGTCACCATTTTCATTAGCAAAATACAGCTTTATACGGGTAGGCTCATAGGTGTTGATTTCATTACCATCATTATTGATAAAGGTTTCCGCACTCATCAACCCCACCACTTCTCCGGCCTGGTCAAAGAGCACCTGCCCCTCCACTGTAATTCCTACATACTTTACATCCGGGTGTTGCGTCAGTGTCCGAACGATGGCCGCACGCACCAAAACCTCCGTAGTAGCCGGCATATTCATATATGCTCCATCCACATTTATTACCAGCTTGCTTTCTGTCAAATCCATGGAAAGAATTTCAAATCCCATGGCAAAAGGTACCATATATTCCAACTTATCCGGTTGAGTCGAAAGACATGTTATCAATTCTTCCAACATTGCCGCCGAATCCGTAGCCTGCATGACATGAGCATGTGGTTCTATTTTCGTCTCTGAATTACTCACCACATAAATCTGATACACATTTTCGCTTGTCTGTTCCTGTTCCCCACAGGCTGTAATACCTGCCAGCAACAAAACAGAACACAGCATCCATAGCAATTTTTTCATATAAATAGCCATGCCCTTCCCCAGCCTGCGAACTTCAAATCGCAGGCACAATATTCACAAAAAGAACAAGTTCATTTATTCTCCCACCGGATAATTACTTTCCGAAATTATGACACAATAAAATTCAAGGGAATCTTTACCAAAAAGGTGGAGCCTTCTCCCTCCACACTGTTCACTGTAAGGGTTCCTCTGTGAAGAAGCACTGCACTCTTGGTAATTGCCAGGCCAAGACCTGTTCCTCCAATTTCTCTGGAGTGAGACTTGTCCACCCGGTAAAAACGTTCACAGATATGAACCAACGCATCCTCCGGAATACCAATTCCCGAATCACTGACCTTAAAGGTAAAAAACTGATGGTCTGCATCCAGTTCCACCTTTACCCAACCGTGCTCCTTGTTGTATTTAATGGCATTCTCAACCAGATTGGTCATAATCAGCGTCATCTTTACCTCATCCACTTCTGCCACCACCGGACGCATGCTCTCAAACACAACCTCCACGTCCTTTTTGCGGGCAATGGCTCTTAGACGCTTCATGATAAGCTCCACCATATCATTGATATTCACTGCCGCAATATTCAAATCCTGCACCTTTTTATCCATCTTCACAAGGGCAAGCAAATCTGTAATAATGCGGTTCTCTCTGTCAATCTCCGATACAATATCCCCCATAAATTCCCGATAAAGCTCTGCAGGCGCATCCTGCTCCATCAAAAGCGCATCTGCCAAAACCTTCATGGAAGTCATGGGAGTTTTCAGCTCATGAGATACGTTTGCAACAAATTCCTGTCTGGATTCATCCAGACTCTTCATCCGCTGAAACAGCTGATTAAACTGATCTACAATATGCACTGTCTCAACATAATCCGTCACCGAAATACTCTCATCACCATAGCCGGAATTAATTCTTTGAATTGCCTGAGTAATACGGTTAAAGGGGCGGGTTATAAGTACTGACAAAATAATAGCCAACACAAAAATAACCACAGACATCAATGTCTCTATCAATAGAACACGGCGATTTAAAACCTCCATCATGGTAATAATACTGACGTTGGAAATGCTGGTCAGCATAACGCCTTCAATAACACTCTTTTCACCGGTTGTATCCATAATTGGAATTGTCATTTCAATATATCCGTGTTCCGGGTCATAATGAGAGATATTTTCCCCTTGAAAACACTTAATTACTTCCTCAGAAATAATGATTTTACCTTCACTGATGCCATATGTATCCTTAACAACCTTAAAATTGCTGTTGATAATCATTACGCGGCCCTCATAGAGATTGGCAATCATTTCAAGCTCCGCGTTGATAACATTTCGGGAGTTGATGTACGCCTGCTCGTCCGAGCGATAGGTAACCAGATAATCATTGGTAACCAAATGATTGGCAACAATCATCAGCTGGTTCTGTACCGTTGCTACACGCTGCTCCACTGCCCGGTCTTCATAGTTTTGTATGATACTTGCACCAACTATGAATCCCGGAACCATCCCCAGCAAAAGCACCACCAGAAAAATTCTCAGTCTCAGGCTTCTAAGGGGCATTTTCTGCCATATCCATTCAATCCATTCCTGTAACCTTTTCATGCCTTATCCCACTACTCATTCAAAAAATAATATCCTACGCCCCACTTGGTATGTACATATTTAGGTTCACTGGGATTTGCCTCGATTTTCTCACGAAGTCTCCTGATATGTACATCCACCGTACGCACATCTCCGGGATAATCCGCCCCCCAGACCAGCTTCAAAAGTGCCTCTCTGCCATAAACCTTGTTGGGATTATTCATAAGAAGCTCCAACACCTCAAATTCCTTGGCAGTAAGTCCGATTTCGCGATTATTGATATAGACACGTCTGCCCTCACAATCCAATCTCATATCTCCGCTCTCAATTACACTCTTCGTGTCCTTCTGAGGAGACTTACTCTCCACGCGGCGCATAATTGCCTTGATGCGTGCCTTCACCTCCAGAATATTAAAGGGCTTGGTAATATAATCATCTGCGCCATATTCAAGTCCCAGAATCTTATCCATGTCATCGCCCTTGGCCGTAAGCATAATAATCGGCACTGTGGAAAACTCCCTAATCTGCTGACACACCTCAAAACCGGTGAGCTTCGGAAGCATCACATCCAGCAAAATAATATCATAATGGTTGTCGCGTGCAAATTCCAGTGCTTCCTCGCCGTCATAAGCACAATCCACCTTATAATCATCCTGCTCCAGACTGAAACGAATCCCCTTTACAATCAATTTTTCATCATCTACAACTAATACTCTTTTCTCTGCCACGTCACCCTCACACCCTTATCCTTATTGCTTAATTACTGAACCGTAATCAAATCCTTCATCATGTTATATGCACTCTCTTTGATACCCGGGACCTTCATGATATCTTCTGCCGCACCAAATGCCCCATTCTGTTCCCTGTACACCACAATCGCCTGAGCTTTGGATTCACCAATTCCCGGCAGTTCACACAATTTATCCACATCTGCTGTATTAATATTCACGAGGCCTGCCTGCTCTTTCTGCACGGTCTCCGCAAGAATCAGTGCCTCTGCTTCTGTGGGGAAAAATATCTGTTCCCCATCATTTACCGGCCTTGCCAGATTCACAGCTTCCTCTGCCGCATCCTCTGCAAACCCGCCCGCAGCCTCCAATGCATCATGACACCTGCTGCCCTCCGGCAATATTACTACCCCGGGATACTTTACTGCACCACACACATATACACATATCATAACCGGCTCCTCTCCCGGTGCCGATATAGATTCGGAAGTCTCAACCTCTGCCAGAATCTCCTGTTCCTCCACAGACTTCCCCAGTTCTATGGAAATCGCCTTATCCGTCTCGCTACAGCCGGTTAAAAAAAAGCACAGCAAAACGCCGACAGCCCATCTGAGATGTCTGCCCGCCGCCTGCTTACTTATTTGTAGCATTTGTACCTTCTGTAACTTCTGTAGTTTCTGCAATATTAATTTTTTGTTCAATATTAATTTTTTGTTCAATATTAATTTTTTGTTCATACTTACCGCTCCTTTATCGAACGGGAAGTAATCTTCTTTGGTTTGCTGACAATACTTATTGTAAAGTAATCATTTCAGATTTGCAAGGTACATCCCCATAAATTCACAAAATTTAAGAATTACACTACTTCCATTTAAAAATAATAATACCCACAACTGCAACTGCCATCCCAATTGCTTTGCGCCATTCCCACGGCTGCTTGTCCGCACCAAAGAGACCAAATAACTCGATAAGATATGCCACAAGAAGCTGTGCCACCACAATCAACAGTACTGCTTTGGCAGGCCCGAGCATATCCATACTTCGAATAACCGTATAAGTGATAAATGCACCGATTGCACCTCCCAAAAGCATGTATTTGGGCTGCACGGTAAAAACCTGCATAAGAGACCCCCGTTCCATAATCAACCATGCCCCCATGCACACAACAAGAGCCGTAAACTGTACAAATGCACTGGCAGCCCAGATGCCGGAAGCCTTGGTGACCTGTGTATTAAAAACACCCTGAATACTCATCAGGGCTCCTGATAATAATGCAATCAAAAAACCAACCATATGCAATACTCCCTCTGATTTGTCTTGTAGTAGTATTTTGCCCTATGGCTGGTTTATTATGCTTTTATTCCTCTGAAATTTGTGTAGAAATCTGAGTCGCCAGTTCCTCAAGCAAAGTGGCGGCATCACTACCGTTCCAGACCTTTGAGAAAAGTACCTCCAACTGAATCCAAAAGTTTCCTGTCTCCATCATTTTGGGAAGGGAAACACTCTCTGCATAGGCCTGCTTGAACATCTGGGCTCCACCATTGTCGGACTCCGTTGCCAGATTAGCAGACAACTTACCGGATTTCTCATAAAGCTCGTCTGCCTGCTCGGTTACCAGATATGCAGCAAATTCGTTGGCAAGCTCCTTGTGCTCCGAATAACCATTGACAGCCACCGCACCGGTCACCGAGAGAGCTGCGCTGTCAAGCTCTGCACTCACTCTGGGCATAGTAGTAATGCCATAATCATAGGCGAAGCTTCCATCCGCCCTGGCTGCTTCCAATCGGTTAATAATATCCGATGTAGCCACTGTAAACATGATTTTACCATCCACAAAATCCTGTACCACAGAATCATAAGTAATGGTATCCGCCTCCATGGAAAAGAATTGATTCAACGCCTGATAAACCTCCAGGCACTGAACTGTTTCCGGATTATTAATGTCAATATTCTGCTCATCGTCTCCGGCCTCTCCGCCCACAATCAGATAGCTCCCCACAAACCAATAGTTGTAAAAAATATCAGACACATCCCATTTCATGATACCTTCCACACCCTCAGGTACATCAAAGGTATCTGCAACAGTAAGAATATCATCTACCGTAGCAAGAGATGCACTGGCCAGCACATCCTGAGTCTCCTCATCTTCCACAACCTCACCGCCGTCCACAACCTCTTCGCCGTTTTCAGCAGCTGCCAGCTTGGCCTCCTGCTGTTCCTGCCACTGTTGCATATAGGAAGCGTTGTAAATCAGCGCACTAGTCTCAAAATACAAGGGATAAGCAATGTTTTTACCATGATAATTTACTGCGGAAAGAGCCGCCTTAGGGAAATTATCCGTGTTGCACACACTGCCTTCATCCCCAGTCTCCGTGGCAAGTCCTGCCAAATATGCTTTCTCCAGCGAATCATTGGTCAAAAGATACAAATCCGGCATCTGTGAGCCATGCAGGGATGCCTGCCCGATTGCCTCTAAATATTCTCCCTCAGAGGTCAACACCGGAATGACTCTCACTCCCTTCTCCTGACCAAACTCTACTGTAGCACTGTTGATAAAGCTGGTCATGGAGTCGTCCGTATACCAGAAATAAATAGTCTCTTTATTACTGCCCAGTCCTAGACTGTTGTCGGTTCCTTTGGCCTTACCCATAGGCAAAGTACTGCTGTAAACAGCTGCCGCAGTACATAGAATCACTGCGGCAACAGATAAAAATCTCTTTTTTAAATGCATGTTAACTCCTGTCTTGACTCACCTTACTCAATAATACAAGTATCTAAAATAGCAATCATATCATCAATATGCTGCTCGGTAATAATAAGGGGCGGCACAAAACGAATGATGTTGGCACCGGCATTGATTAGCAAAAGTCCCTTATCCAAAGCTTTGGTAATAATCTCGCCCACAGGACAGTCAAACACCAGCCCCTGCATAAGACCCACACCACGATGACCGGTAATACAGTCATACTTATCAACAAGCTCCTTAAGGCGTTTCTCCAGATAAGGAGCCACCCTATTGACATGGTCTACAATATTATCCTGCTCGAAAATTTCAAATACCTTGGCACAAGCCGCCGCAGCCAGAGGATTACCACCATAGGTAGTACCATGGTCTCCACTGGTAAGAGAGCTCTGAGCCACACGCTCGGTCATCATAAATGCGCCCATGGGAACACCACAGCTTAAGCCCTTGGCACTGGTCATGATGTCAGGTTTTACGCCGTAACGCTGCCATGCATACATATAACCGGTACGTCCCATACCACACTGTACCTCGTCAAAAATCAACAGAATATCCTTCTCGTCACAGAGAGCACGCACTTTTTTCAGGAAATCCTCCGTAGCAGGAAGCAGACCACCCTCGCCCTGCACAGGCTCCATGATAATGGCACAGGTCTTATCTGTCACGCAATTTAACACACTGTCAAAATCATTCAGCTCGGCAAACTTAATATTGCCGCCCACAGCAGCAAAGGCCTCACGATACTTGGGGGTTCCGGTTACTGCCAACGCTCCCAAAGTTCTTCCGTGGAAGGAATGATTCATGGCAATAATCTCCTGATCATTCTTCCCGGTTTTCAGCCATGCATACTTCAAAGCTGCCTTCATGGCACCTTCCATTGCCTCTGCACCGGAGTTGGTAAAGAATACACGGTCCATGCCGGATGCCTTCTTGATGCGCTCCGCAGCCTCGATAGCCGGAAGATTGTAGTAATAGTTGGAGGTGTGAATCAGCTTATCCACCTGATTTTTCACTGCCTCATCATATCCGGGATAATGATATCCCAACGCAAATACAGCAATACCTGCTACAAAGTCCAGATATTTTTTGCCATTGATATCATAAAGATACACACCCTCACCCTTGTCCAGTACCACCTGATACCGATTGTAGGTGTGAAGCAGGTCATTTTCGGCCTGGTCGATGTATGTTTTCATTGTTTCGCTCATAGGTTTTTCTCCTGTTTTAATTATGTACAAGCGAACAAAGTTCGCTTGTCAGCGCTCGCAAGGAAGCGAGCTTAGTTACATGTTAGTGCCCGCGAATGGGCTTAGTTGCATGTCAATGCCACGAGTGGGCTTAGTTACACAGTGTCAAATCGTCATCATCTGCAATAATAGCGGTTCCGATACCCTGCTTGGTAAAGATTTCCAAAAGCAGGCAGTGAGGAACTCTGCCGTCCAGAATATGTACGCGGCTTACACCATTCTTAATTGCAGAGGTACAATTGTTCAGCTTAGGGAGCATACCACCGCCGATGATACCACTGTTAATCAAATCATCTGCCTCAGACGCAGTCAGTCTGGAGATAAAGGAGGACTTATCTTCAAAGTCACGATACAGACCCTCTACATCTGTCAGGAACACCAGCTTATCTGCGCCCACTGCCTTAGCAATGGCACATGCTGCATCATCTGCATTGATATTATAAGTATCAAAATTATCATCCATTCCAATAGGTGCAACGATGGGCAGGAAATCATTCTCCAGAAGGTCATACAAAATCTTAGCGTCTACCTTTTTTACATCGCCTACAAAGCCGATATCCTGACCGTTAGACAGCTTCTTGTCAACCTTTAAAAGGCCGCCATCCTTACCACTGATACCCACAGCCTTAACGCCAAGCTCCTGCACCATGGATACCAGACTCTTATTCACTCTGCCCAGTACCATCTCGGCAATCTCCATAGTCTCTTCATCAGTCACACGAAGGCCGTTTACAAACTGTGCCTCCTTGCCAACCTTGCCAACCCAGTTGCTGATGGCCTTACCGCCACCGTGCACGATGATGGGCTTAAAGCCTACCAGTTTCAGAAGGGTTACGTCCTTGATGACATTCTTCTGAAGCTCCTCGTTGCTCATGGCACTTCCGCCGTACTTAACAACGATAATTTTACGATTAAATTTCTGAATATAGGGCAGAGCCTCGATAAGTACCTCTGCTTTCTTTAAAAGCTGCTGCATATCTTTTTCCATGGGTTCCTCTCTTTCTTGGTGGGGGACTTCATATGTCACGCCGAAGTTCCATATATGAAACTCCGGCTGGCTTACAAAGCCCTCCACAATAAAATTAGTTTCTTAGTAAACTGTAGTTTTCGGTTAATGCTTCATATTTCCTGTTCCTGTTTTTGCAACAGATTCAGTGTTTGGGCATATGCATAAAAATTAGCTTGCAATGCCCCGTTTTTCTCTGATTCACGGGTCTGGGGAGCACGTTTTTGTATATATGCCCAATTGTACGGCTAATCATACAAAACCTGCCTGTTATTTCGTGTTTTTGGGTCTCACAAACGAAAAATTTCCTATATGCCCAAATCCCGTCTTAAAATATAATTTCTTTTCAAAAAATGGTTCCAACACATAGCCAATATGATAACTTGGAAATTATATGTCTAATTCAAAAATCAAATCTATATTATTTATCTTTCCATCAATATCAATATGTGTGGGAATATGACCAACATATCTATATCCTTTAGCCGCATACTCATCAATTATTTTATGATGTTCTTCTGATTTTGACGAAAATACTTTACTAATTTTCAAATTTACATATTCATATTTTTTCACTTGGCATATCCTCCTCAAATTAAACTTTTTCACTCTCCACACATTTAGACTTCCCGGGCAAAGGTTATCATCAGGCAGATTTTCCATACGCTCCAGAAGTTGACACTGACTACTTCCCAGCCTTGTTTTGCCATGTCGTTCATGAGTTGTTCTGCGTCTTTCTTTGGAGTTTCGACTATTTTGTATTCTTTCATTGCATACATACCTCCGAGAGCTGATTTTTCAAGAGAATATCTTCACTATATCTTATGTAAAGGTACTATTACTATAATATTGATTACCATAAGTATCTATACATAAAATTTGTTTCCTAAGATCCACTTTTTAATGATTAATGGAATCTAAAACCTCAATTTTTCTCTATAGATACTTTCTAGTCAATAAAACACCTGATATTCTTGAAAATCACCTTCTAAATGGATTCTGGAGAAGGAAAAATTTTGTAGAGATACTTTACTAATACTCTTTCCAGTCACATACAGGCTTTCCGTTTTCATCTATACGCCTAAAGCCAACCGTTCCGCCGCCACTTTTTAATATTAATAGCGGAACATCTATCTCTTGAGAAATTTTCTTTAGTTCTGAAGCCTTTGGTTTCTGTGTACCGTCTTCAAATGCTTGCAAAAGCTCCTTATGAATCCCGGTTCGTTGTGCCAAATCGTCTAATGAAATATTGTGTTTCTCCCGGTTTCGTTTCATGCAATTTCCGAATGCTGCTAAATTCATAATGTCCCCTGCTCTTGCACAATTACAAATTATTCAAACTTCCACTCAACCTGCACATCACAGAATCGCAATTTGCTACATGCATCTACTGCTCCTATACAACCATTCCATTTAAAACTTATCTCACTGAAATATAAATTATTCACATACATCTCTTCATGTTCAAAGTCCCAACATGCATTATAGGACAAGGTATTAATATATGTCAAAACAGCCTCATGTAAAATATCTTCGCTCTGTGATTTCAGAATCAGTTTTGCATTCATATACTTATCCTGGTTCATTGCATGCGCTTTTTCGCCATATTCAATTGCTTTTTGACTTTTTGGATACCCTTTGTATGTAATCATTTATTTCTCTCAAAATTCAGCAGTCCGTTGCATATGTTTATGACCGGTAATCTGCATTAATCTTTACATAGTCATAGCTCAAGTCACAGCCCCATGCGGTAGCTTCTGCGTCGCCCATGTGCATATCAACGTATACGGTTACTTCCTCATCAGAAAGTATTTTAGTAGCTTCCTCTTCACTATAATCAACTGCTACACCATTGCTGAAAATATGGATACGTCCGGACTTACTCTGATAATACAAATCTATATTCTCAGGATCGAACTTAGCACCGGAATAACCCAGCGCACAAATAAATCGTCCAAAGTTTGAGTCATGTCCAAAGATAGCTGCCTTGGTCAAAGAAGAGCAGATAACAGATTTAGCTAAGATTCTTGCATTTTCTTTTGTATCTGCATTTACTACCTGACACTCAAACAATGCTGTAGCACCCTCGCCGTCGCCTGCCATTTTCTTGGCAAGATAGCTCGTAATAACATGAAGCGCTTCGCAAAATGCATCATAATCTGCACCTTCTGCTGTAATTTCTTCATTACCGGCCAAACCATTTGCCATAATGAGCAACGTATCGTTCGTGGAGGTATCTCCATCGACGGAAATCATATTAAATGTATCAACCACATCCGCGCTCACTGCCTTCTGCAGAAGTTCCTTGGAAATATTCACATCAGTTGTCACAAATCCCAGCATGGTGCACATATTGGGATGAATCATACCGGAGCCCTTACACATACCACCCACGGTCACAGTCTTGCCGCCAATCTCAACCTCGATGGCAATCTGCTTATGTATGGTATCGGTGGTCATAATCGCCTTAGCTGCGTCAAGGCCTGCCTCCAAAGTATCTTCCTTGGCTGCAACCAGCTTCTCAATACCGGCACAGATTCTGTCCAAAGGAAGCTGCATACCGATGACACCGGTGGAAGCTACCAACACGGAGTCAGCAGGAATATTAAGAAGCTTACCTGCACACTCTGCCTCTGACTGACAGGTATCCATGCCCTGCTTGCCGGTACATGCATTTGCCACGCCGGAGTTTACCACAACTGCCTGAGCAAATGCGGACTCCTCTACTACCTTTTTGTCCCAGAGCACAGGAGCTGCCTTAACCACATTGGTGGTAAAGGTTCCCGCCACCTTGCAGGGAACAGTACTGTAAACCAGTGCCATATCTTTACGGTTCTGATATTTGAT
>CAYOGM010000054.1:0-17015 GCA_964403595.1 uncultured Acetatifactor sp.
CCTGGATGCAAAATGGTCATCAATTTTATAATACTCAAGTTGAGAATTATTGTTGAGCGCGATAACTCCCAATTTGTAGATATTCGAATGTGTAGGAGAAGTATGATTCTTATATTATGTTCAAATGGATTATCAAGTAAAAACCCATTAATGTTCATCTAGAATAAAATGATTGATTGTAGTACGGCTGCATTAGTGGTCACAGCGGATAATGAGTACAAAGAAAATGGGAAAGGCGTTTTTATTGATGGCGAAGACGTTTGTGTTTGTAAAGTATAAAGTATGATTTATGGAGAGATATGTATGTCATTTGGACTGAAAAGGGGAACTGTTGCCGTTTGGCCACACAAAATTGAATGGGAAATAGCAGCGCAAGAGGTAATCCATAAATTGAAAGATCTATTAAAGGATGATATTGTAGATGCGCAGCATATAGGAAGTACTTCGATAAGAAATATATGTGCCAAGCCTATTGTGGATATTGTTGTGGGTGTGAGTAGTTTTGATAAAATAATGAGGCATAATGAAGACCTGCTGGCAAATGGTGTTGTGTATCGTAGGCAGGATCATCCGGGTCAACATTTATATGTTTGTGGTGATTTAGAAAATGATGTGCAAACACACTATATTCATGTAGTAATTTGGGGACAGGATGCATGGAATAATTACATCAATCTGCGTGATTATTTGAATGCCCATGAGGAGATGGCTAAGGAATATTCGGAGTTAAAAGAACGCTTAGCTGAGGAGTATTCGAATGATAGAATGGCATATACAAAAGGTAAAAGTGCACTCATCGAAAGGATTTTACAAAGCGCAGATGAGTGGCGAAGCCAATTATAAGGAGCGGATATTTGTGAATATAGTGAACTTGATTCAGCAAAAGTATGGCGACTCATGCCAGCTGCGTTCTCCATTGACGAAAAAGCAATATGATAAAGCGCGTAAATTTTTGCCTAACGAGTTGTTTGAAATATTGAAAATCAGCAATGGTATAAATGAGGTAATGGTAAATCCTAATAACGGGAAGGTTGAAGTAATAGACAGAATCGTCTATTCTTTGGCTGAAATGAAAAAGCAAACGGATTGCTATCTGAGTGAATATGGTAGTGAAGGAGTTGTTTTTGCCGGCAATGGAGCTGGGGGATTTTTTGTCCTGAAACCGGATGGAAGAATTTTTCTTTATGAATATTACGATTTGGGTGAAGAGTTCTATGCGGATAGTATGTGGGAGTATTTCAACAATTTGTAATTGAGCGAGCTCTTTTGCGAGCGCTTACACAATTGAAGCTAGTTCGATTATGTAAGCGATACGATATCTTTGGATTTGAGAGGATATATAATTGTGTTAGAAATATTTGATAAAGTTGCTTATGAAGAATGGGATATGCCAGGATTTGTAGTACCTAAAAATTTTCAACTTGACGAAAACAGCAAATTACACGAAGCAATAGGCGTATTTTACAATGTTGGAGGATATGATTTCTTTAAAGTTAGAAATCCGGCAAAATATGCTTCAAATTGGTTGGATTTTGTTAGTAACCTATATTCGAAAATTGTAGATGGAAAATTCAAAACGGATGGTAAATATCATAAAAATCCGCTAATAGAAGAACAGAGAAAGGCACTTATCGAACAGGGAGTTCCGAAAATATTTACAACTGATATAGAATAAATCTAGGGGATAATTTGTTGTTTGTAAAGGATTTGCCCGAAACTTCGACCTTGGATTGTTTTTGTGATATTCAACTACTCCTTGTGAATAATTGGGAGTCTTGGAATAGCAATAATTACAACAGTATTGAGACTAATTATATCAGTATGGTTACAGATGAAGAAAGTTTTATTGATGTGCAAAAGGAACGGTATGGTTCCAAGACTTTTACAGTAAATTATTCGATTATGCAGTTATTTCTGATGAAGAAGTTGCAGGAAGATAAGAAAAAGTGGGGTCGAAGCGGAAGTGGATATAATTACAAGAATGATGAATGGATTTGTACTCTTGAGAGATGTGATGATAGGGAGAGTATTATTGCTGAAAATATGGTCAGGTTGGAATTGCCTAAAAAATTAATGCAATCCGAAAGGTAGGGGAAGCCAATATGAGGGAGAAAGAGTTATTCCACGTTCATACATACCGTTGCAAGCATGCAGGCGATGAACGAGATGAATTGTATGTAAAGCGAGCCATTGAATTGGGAGCATGTAGAATCACTTTTACAGACCATGCCCCCTTTCCAGGCAATCCTTTTGGGAACCGGATGGATATAGAAGAATTGCAGGAATATATTGATACATTAAGCGATTTGAAGGAACACTATAAGTCTGACATCGACATAAGGATTGGTTTGGAAATTGAGTATTTTCCGAGCTTTATTGATTACTACAAATGGCTTTATGAAGAGCAGAAGCTGGATGTCATGATGATTGGGCAGCATATGTATGAATGTGGTAATGGGCAGTATAGTTTTTCGCTGGATAAGGATGTTTTGAACCAGAAGGAAGCGGAAGGATTGGGCAATGCCATCATAGAGGGGATGCAGACAGGCTATTTTTCGGTTGTAGCACACCCCGACAGAATCTTCAGACGGTGCAAGACTTGGGATGCGCATATGGAGAAGTTGTCGGAGGATATGATTAAGGTAGCTGTAGAGAATAAAATTGCTCTTGAACAGAATTTATCTTCTATGCAAAGGAAGAATCAGTATTGGGAAGAGTTCTGGAGACTGGTGCCGGACTCGGCAAAGGTGCTTACAGGATTAGATGCACATGCGGTGGAAGAGTTGAGGACTGTTTGGTTGTATTTTTGATTTGTTGGCCATGAAGGTATTATATGGCTGTGAAAAATATGCGAATGTATGAATCATTAACTTATAGTTTGGTTTGGTTGACGAGTACCTGTTGAATTTGGTATAATGAAATATATTTTGAAAATATAAAATGAACCTACATAAAGGAGAACATTATGGAACATAGAAATCCCTTGTTGGACGAGAATGCAGATGTAAGATTTTTGGCGGTTGGCGAAATTATGCTTCGTCTGACCCCGCCCAATTATGAGAAGATTCGTATTGCGAACAATTTCGAGGCTAATTACGGTGGTAGTGAGGCAAATATTGCGCTGGCTCTTGCTAACCTTGGCGTGGACAGTACCTTCTTCTCTGTAGTGCCTAATAACAGTCTGGGTAAGAGTGCAATTCGCATGTTGAGAAGTAATGATGTGCATTGTACTCCCGTGATTTTGAGTACTCCCGAGGAGACTCCTACCCATCGTCTGGGTACTTATTATCTGGAGACCGGTTACGGTATCCGTGCCAGCAAGGTAACCTATGACAGAAAGCACAGTGCCATTACGGAGTATGATTTCAGCAAGGTGGATTTGGATGCTTTGTTAGACAATTTTGACTGGATTCATTTGAGCGGCATTACTCCTGCATTGGGCAAAAACTGCGAGAAGTTAATTATGGATTGTCTGGTGAAGGCGAAGGAAAAGGGACTTACCGTAAGCTTTGATGGTAACTTCAGAAGTACCCTTTGGACATGGGAGGAGGCAAGAGATTTCTGTACCAAGTGTCTTCCTTATGTGGACGTGCTTTTGGGTATTGAGCCTTATCATTTGTGGAGAGATGAGAACGACCACAGCAAGGGTGACTGGAAGGATGGAATCCCCATGCAGCCCACTTATGAGCAGCAGGATGAGATTTTCAAGGCTTTCGTGGAGCGTTATCCCAATTTGAAGTGTATTGCAAGACATGTGCGCTATGCTCACAGCGGTAGCGAGAACAGCTTAAAAGCTTATATGTGGTATGATGGTCATACCTTTGAAAGTAAGCTTTTCACCTTCAATATTCTGGACCGTGTAGGTGGTGGTGATGCATTTGCATCCGGTCTTATCTATGCGATTACTCATGACTATAAGCCCATGGATATGGTAAACTTTGCAGTGGCAAGCAGTGCATTGAAGCATACCATTCATGGTGATGCGAATATCACAGATGATGAGAAGTCCATTCGCAATCTGATGAATATGAACTATGACATCAAAAGATAGATAAGTAGAATTTTTTACCTCCCTGTGTTATACTGAAACGAGTACACAGGGAGGTTTTTTATGGATATACAAAAGAACACAACCATTACTTTAGAGGATATACAGAATAGTCCCCGCGGTAAAGCAGCCATGGATTTATTTTTAGAAGGATATAATTGCAGTCAGGCGGTAACGCTGGCTTTTGCAGATTTATTTAATGTGGACAGAAAGATGCTTTTGCGCATGAGCTCCTCTTTTGGCGGTGGCATGGGGCGTCTTAGAGAGGTGTGCGGAACGGTTTCCGGCATGTTTATTGTAATTGGCTTGTTATACGGCTATGATGACCCCAAGGCTTTTGAGGAGAAAGCTGCGCACTACAGCCGTATTCAGGAGCTGGCAGGTCGCTTTAAGGAGTGTCAGGGAAGTATTGTCTGTAGAGAGATTCTGGGGTTTGAGAACAAACCGGACAGCCCTATCCCTGAGAAACGTTCGGAGGAATATTACAAGAAGCGTCCCTGTCCCCAGCTTGCAGGACTGGCGGCTGTGATTTTGGAGCAGTATCTGGAGGAGTTAGTGTGAAAAATTAATTTTCACACGCGAATTTGTGCCTGCGACCCAAAGTTCGCAGGCTGTGGAAATGGCATAGTTATTAAAATGGGAAGAGAAGGCAGTTGTCAAGGAGGCAGAAGATGTTTGATTTTATCAAGAACATAGGCAAGAATAAACAGTTGGAAGAGATTATCGGGCGCATTGAGAATAACGCCTCCAATAATTATAAGGATGCGGCACAGCAGGCCTTGCAGCAATATGAAGCAGCATTTTTGGAATTAAAAGAAGCCGGTAAGCTTACGGACAAGCAGGTAGCACATTATGATGCAGAGCTTGCGGCTTACAAGGAGAGAATGCAGAAATTTACCCATAAGGACCAGAAACCGACCTGGGTATAGGGAAGACTGTTATAAATTGAGTGGATAAATAAATGGACGTTACCATATGCGTCCGCGAAGATTTTTCTAACGCTTGCGCAAAATTTTATACAAAAGCGCAGGCGTTTTGTATGATATTGTGGGAGGCGGTTGTTATGCGAATTGCCATATGTGAAGATGAAGAAGTAGTAGCCCAACAGATATGGGGCTACTTATTTGATAAAGAAGATATTGAGGCGCAGTATTTTCTGGAGCCGGAAAAGCTGTTGGCAGAATATGAGGAAGGAAAGCGGTTTGATGTACTGTTCTGTGATGCCTGCATGGAAGGATTGGATGGAATTGCCCTGTGCAGAAAGCTTCGGGAATACGATTCGGATTTGTATATTGTTTTCATTACCAATTATGTAGAATATGCTCCGGCAGGGTATGAAATCGGGTTGTTTCGCTATCTGTTAAAACCGGTTACCAGAGAGATGGTGGAAAAAGTACTGGCAGAGATTCGACAGGATGCAGATAAAGGCGGCAAGCTGGTGCTAAAGACATCCTTTGGCAATATGATTGTAAATGCCAAAGACATCCTTTATATGGAAATACAGGATAAGGAGACAGAAGTACATTGTGAGGATAGTGTGTTCCGCGTGTCCAAAAGTCTGGCAGAGCTTGAAGAATTGGTAAAGGATATGCCTTTTTTCAGGATTCACCGGAAATATCTGGTCAATCTGGAGCGTGTCAGGGAATTTGACCAGTTCCAGCTGACGTTGGATAATGGTGGTTTTCTACCGATAAGCTATCGCAAAACCCACGAATTTAAGATGGCTTTGTATCAATTTTTACAGCAGAAAAAATGAGAACCACAATGGAGGGGTTATGGTTGAAATTATATGTTCATTTGTGTTAAATGTTATGGCAGGGGTCTGCCTTATGGGGCCCTTCTGTTACAACCTTCTTATTGCTGATTTTGCTTAATATTTTCTGCTGTACCGGTTCGCGTATCTATAATTTCTTTATGATGTTGCCGGCGTTTTTCTTTTATATGATGTTGGATATTTTGCCGGACTTTATGGTAAAACAGGTCTTTGATGTGAAGGATGTTTATATTTTAGGACTTCAGGGAGCCACAGCTCATGGAACGGTGATTGATGTGGCGTTATGTACTTTGTATCTGGTGAGTATGTATGCTGCGAAACGCAAGAATCTGGACCTTAGGCTCAGTGGTAAGGAGATAGTAGGTTTTTGCCTGTATTTTCTGTTTTTGATGCTGGATACAGTGGTGTTGCAGGTGTTTTTGGTAGCTCTTCCTGCTATGGATCGGATTTTGTACGGTTGTTGTGTTCTGTTTTTTGCACTAGTCATACTGGGAATTTATTGGTCATGGCTGTTTACCCGACGGGAGAATCGCAAGCTGACGGCATCAGCAGGAGAAGCAAAGAATTTCCTGGATATGCAACTGAAATTTGCAGAGGAATCCAAAGCAGGAGAGCAGGAATTAAAGCGACTTCGTCATGATTTGCGGGGACATATGCAGGTGCTTGGGGAATTGTGTGACCGCAAGGAATATGACAAGGTGGACAAGTACATAGAGGATTTGTCGGATAATCCGGGGCTTGCGGTCAACGCAACTATCACCGGAAATATTACTGCGGATATTGTGGTGTCCCTGAAAAAGGCAGAGGCAGAGAAATATCATATTGATTTTTCCTGCGAAGGTGATTTCCGGAATTTGGACAAAATGCATACGGTAGACATATGTACTATTTTTACTAATGTCCTAAATAATGCTTTAGAGGCATCCATGCAGACCGAAAATACGCAGATTAAGTTACAGGGAATTACCCATCGCAATTATTTTACCTTAATTGTATCCAATAAGGTGAGTGCACCGGTGCGAATCAAGAACAATCGTATCGTCACCACCAAAAAGGACAAACACAATCACGGCATTGGTTTGGATAGTGTAAAGTCCGTGGTGAAGAAATATCAGGGCGATTGTGAACTGGAATGCAAAGACGGCTGGTTTTTCATCAAAATAATGGTATTACTGTAAAACAAGGGAGAAGAACTGAAAAGTATTGGGGAGGCTACGTTTAACAATACTTTATCAGCGACATGGATGGATATTCCGGCTACGGTAACCAGCATTGGAAAGGGCGCTTTTGTGGCTTGTGGAGTCAAGCATTGGGATTTGTCCAAGAAAGGTCTTGCAGAGATTCCGCAGGATTGTTTTGTGATGTGTGGTGCTGAGAAGATAGTCATTCCCGGTACGGCCAAATCCATTGGAGCAAACGCTTTTGGTAACTGCCAGAAGCTGGAGGAGATTGTTCTGGAGGATGGTGTGGAGACTATCGGGGAGAAGGCATTTGCAAATTGTCCTAAGCTGAAGCTTGTTCAGATTCCCAATTCGGTAACACATTTGGACGTGAGTATGCTTGCCGGTTCGGAGAATGCTTATTTCGAATTGCAACCGGACAATCCCATTTGGGAAAATAATACTGATAAGGAACTTGCAAGCCGTTGTGTGCTTCCATTAATTTGTCCACTGGCAGGAACCTATATAGAATCCCTGCCGGCTAATGAGCGTGCTGAGCTGATAATGAGGTCACAATCCGTGGCTATGAGGAGAGCAGCTACTAACGAGTCCATGTGACCTATGATGGGCATGGGGCTTGCAGGTATGAATATGTCTAATTTACCGGATTATATCTTGGATACCTTTATGTAGAAATCAGTGAGTAAGTATGAAAGAGCAGGGGGGAACTCTGCTCTTTTTGTAGTAAAAAAGGACTCTTTTTGCATAAATATGCAATTTATGCTTTATTTATAATTAGGGTTTGTGTTATAATATGGCAAAAATGCGAAAAAAGGGGAGAAATTATGAAGGTATTAAAATTACTGGGAACTGTAGCACGACAGGCATGGATGCTGCTTATGGCAGTGATGATGCTTGTTATTGTGTTGCCCGCGACAACGTATGCGGAGGAGAGTACTGCGGACACGGTAATCTACTGGAAGGTGGAGGAGGTTGCCAATGGTGACGGCTCTTTTGATACGGTGTTGTTTTTGGGTAATAACGACACTGATGAGGAGATGGTGGGTGCAGAGCCTTGGGATATGACGGAATATAATGCCAGCAGTTCTGAGTATGGAAAGATTAGCTGGAATTTGCAGAGAAGCAAGGTAACCCGCGTGAAGGTGGTTTCTGAGATAACGCCTGAAAAAACCTCCTGTTGGTTTCAGAGTATGAATAACTGCAGCATCATAGATATTGAGAAACTGGATACTTCACAGGTGAAGGATATGAAGAGCATGTTCAGTATGTGCACAAGTTTGTCAGTTTTAGAACTGGGGGATTCCTTTGATACCTCTCAAGTTACCAATATGGATAGTATGTTTAATAATTGTTACAAGCTGGAAAAACTTGATTTGGGCAATTCTTTTGATACATCTTCGGTGACAACTATGAAGTATATGTTCCGTGAGTGTAATGCGTTGGTACAACTTGATCTGGGAGAGATGTTTAATACCTCCAGTGTTACGGACATGACTTATATGTTTAATGCATGTAAGAAATTGGAAAGCCTTGATTTATCCGGCTGGAACACAAAAAGTGTAGTGAATATGAGTTACATGTTTTATGAGTGTGCAGGATTAAAGACACTGACGTTAGATGAGGATTTTGATACATCTAATGTAACGAGTATGGTTAATATGTTTGCAGGTTGTAATGCTTTGAAGGCGCTGGAGTTTAATGATAGCTTTAATACCTCTAATGTAACGAATATGACGCATATGTTTTCCGGTTGTACTTCGTTGGAAACATTGGTGTTTGGCAATGCCTTTGATACTTCCAAGGTAATCAATATGGAAAGCATGTTTATAAATTGTAAAGCCTTGGAGACATTGACCTTTAATGAGGCCTTTGATGTTTCCAGTGTGACGGATATGGATTACATGTTTTCCGGTTGTACCAATTTGAAGGAACTAAACCTTGGGCAAGCCTTTCGGACTTCTAAAGTAAAATCCATGAACTATATGTTCCAGAATTGTAAATCAATGACAGGATTTACTTTCCTGGAACAGTTTGATACCTCCAATGTAACAAGTATGAATGGCATGTTTAAAGGGTGTGAGAGCCTGACGGATTTTACCATTCCGAAACAGTTTGATACTTCCAATGTAACCGATATGGGGTATATGTTTGCTAATTGTACCGGATTGACGACCTTTACCTTCCCGGAATGGTTTGACACTTCCAGTTTGAAGGGTATGTCGGGAATGTTTAGTGGGTGTACTTCATTGACGACTATAAATTATAGTGAAAATTTTGATACCTCTAATGTTACCAATATAGGTTATTTGTTTTATAATTGTAATTCTTGGGTAGAAGCAGATTTGACTAGAATCAATACGGAAAGTGTCACCTCAATATACGCTCTGGTCGAAAGTTGTGATAATTTGCGAAAGCTGGATATCTCCACATTTGACTTGACGAAGGTTACTTCGTATAGAGATGTATTTGCTTATACGAATATCTGTATAATAAAAACGCCGGCGGTTAATGGACTGGAGGGCAAAGTAAGTCTGCGGAATACCTATTACGAAGAGTCGGATTTGGAGACGCCTTATAAATATCTTCCGGTGACTACTGGAACTTCGAAGACCTTGTACAGAGGTAATACCATCACTTATGATTTAGATGGCGGTGAAGTTGTTACGGAGAATCCTGTCCTGTATCTTTCCGGGGAGGAAGGATATACTATTGAATTGTGTACACCGACCAAGGAGGGCTACTATTTTAACGGATGGGTGCTTACCAAACCGAGTACCTGTACTTTGACAGTAAATGGAAGTACTGTTAATATTCCGAAATATACCTATGGTGATGTGAGTTTAAAGGCCAGCTGGAAGAGTCATACGCACTGTATCTGTAGTGACAGTTCCTGCAAGGGAACTCATAACAGCGCTCAGCAGTGGATTCCCTGGATGAATGCGAAGTCACTTCCTGACACAGAAGGATATTATTATCTGATTGCAGATGTTACGCTGGATACTGCATGGGAACCGAAAAATGAAACTTACTTGTGCCTTAACGGACATTCTATTGTGAATGAAAAGGGAAGCGCCATTGTGGTTCCGGAAGATACTACCTTTTACCTTACAGATTGCGACAGCGGAGATAGTAACTGCATTTCCGGTGGTATTCGCAATGAAGGAAACTTTAATATTTCAGGCGGCCTTAATATTGTAGGAAGCGGTGTTTATCTGCCTGATAGTAAGACAATCAGTATGAGGGGAACCTTAGATACCAAAGCTAGAATTTATGTGACAATGGAGGTTCCGGGCGCAGTAACATCTGGTTGGAGCACGTATATGTCCTCTAGAGAGCCTTCTGACTATTTTATCAGCAGTGATTCCCGGTATGGAGCAGCTCTTGAAGAGGGAGAAGTGCAACTGGCTGGAGCCTACGCCATAACCGTGGAGGATATGGTGTATGGTACAGTGACAGTGGATAAGACCGCTGTGGATGGCTTGACAGTGGCAGAAGGTGTTCCGGTTATTCTTACTGTTAAACCGGATACCGGATATGAGTTGACAGGTATAAAGGTGGTGAAAAAGGGTGATAGCGCCACAGAGGTTCCTCTGACTACGAAAATAAGTACAACATATAGCTTTGATATGCCTGCCTATGATGTGGTTGTATCAGCGGAATTTGTGATAAAAACCTATACTATAAACTTTCTTCCCGGTGAGGATGGTGTCGGAGAACCCTTGACGGTTACGAAGACTTATGGAGAGACCTTGGTTATGCCGGATGCCCTTTATACCAGAGACGGTTATGTGCAGTATGCATGGTCTACTTCAGAAAATGGTGGTTATGCTTGTTGGTTGAATGCAAACTGGACAGGGAATGCAAATAAGACCTTTTATCCTGCATGGAAAGCTTATCTGACGGGAACGGTGGTTATCGAAGGCACTACTAAGGCAGGAGAGACCCTGACGGCTTCCATAATAGAGTCCAATGCCAGCGGGACCTATTACTACCAGTGGTATAGAGACAAAACAGCTATTAGTGGTGCTACTGCGAAAACGTATACCACTACCAAAATAGATGTGGGTTATCCTATCAAGTGCGTAATGAGCACATCTGCTCAGGAAGGAACCGTTGAAAGCGAGCCCACCGATATCATTGAGATGCAGGAGTTCCTCAGCGATCAAATTATCGTTACAGGATACAGTGGTGTATATGATGGTGCAGAACATGGTATTACCATAGAACTCCCGGAGGATGTGGCGGATGCTACCATCTTATATGGAACCAGTAGTGGTATATATGATTTAAGTGAAAGTCCTACCCGCAGTCAGGCTGGAGGAACATATGTATATTATCAGATTACCAAGGAGAACTATGCGCCTATGACCGGATATGCGTATATATGGATTTCCATGGTGAAACTTACGGTTGCAGCACAGGCTGAAACGATTACTTATGGGGACGCGGCTCCCGAATATAAGGCTGATATCAGTGGTTTTGTCAATGATGAGACGGAGAGTGTTCTTGGAGGAAATCTTGTATTTGCGTGCGATTATGAGCGGAACAGTGCCGTTGGAGAGTATATCATTCAACCGAAAGGTCTGAGTGCTGACAATTATTATTTTCATTACGATAAGGCAAAATTGACCGTAGAACCCAAGACGGTGAATGTTGCCTGGGGTACTACAGAGTTTGTCTACAATGGCGATGCACAGAAGCCCGCGGTTTCCACTACCGATTTTGTGGCTGGAGATGATGTTTATCTTGTAGTAGATGGTGCGCAGACCAGTGCTAATGCAGAAGACGAATATTATACTGCAACGGTGCGCATGGAGGGTGAAGATGCAGGCAATTATGTATTTGCTGAGAATACTACAACTTACAAGACATTTACTATTGCCAAAGCAGACCCGGAGATTGGTACGGTAGATTATACCGAAGATGTAACTGAAGAGACCAGACCGGAAGATGTGATTCTTACAAGAACTGATTTGACGGTAGCAGGTAAGCTGGAGCTTACAGATGAGGTTATGCAGACCGGGCAGAGTGAATATCATTGGAAATTTACACCTACCGGTGAGGATGCGCGAAATTATAACGAAATTACCGGAACTGTGAATATTACAGTTCAAAGCGTTGCAGAGATTCCAGGCACCAATGACGGTGGCGATAAAGACCCCGAGCAGGGCACTAATGACGGCGGCGACAAAGACCCCGAGCAGGGCACCAATGACGGCGGCGATAAAGACCCCGAGCAGGGCACCAATGACGGCGGCGATAAGGACCCCGAGCAGGGCACCAATGACGGCGGCGACAAGGACCCCGAGCAGGGCACCAATGACGGCGACAATAAAGAGCCCGAGCAGGGCACCGATGACGGCGACAATAAAGAACCTGAGCAGGGCACCAATGACGGCGACAATAAAGAGCCTGAGGAAGACCCCGAAGACGGAGATAACAAAGAGCCTGAGGAGGAGCCCGAGGAAGCTCCCGAAGACGGTGGAGACAAAAAGCCCGAGCAGGAGCCAGAGCAGGAACCCGAGCAGGAGCCCGAAGACGGAGGGGATAAGGAGCCGGAACAGGAGCCTGAGAAAGAGCCAGAGAAAGAGCCGGATGACGGAGATAACAAAGAGCCTGAGCAGGGCACGGATGACGGTAGCGACAAGCAGCCTGAGGTAGTGCCGGAGTCTGGTTTGAAGGTAAAGCTGGCGAATTGCGGAGAAGGTTATTTTTATACCGGAAGTGCCATCAAACCGGAAATTATTGTTACCAACAATGGCGTAATGTTGCGTGAAGGTGTGGATTATACGGTTAAGTATTCCAATAATGTGAAGGCTTCCACAAGCCAGAATCCTGCAAAAATCACTGTAAAGGGTAAGGGGAATCTGTCAGGAAGTGTTACTACCAGCTTTATGATTCTGCCTAAAAATATTACAGATGAGGATGTGATTGGTGGTACAATTGTGATATTGTCCGGTGCCAAGGCAAATCCTGTTCTGGTATACAATAATAAGAAGCTTGGTGCAAAGGATTTTATCAATTTGGAGGCTAAGCGTAAATTTACGGAGGATGGTATCATAACCATCACCGGTAGAGGGAATTTTACCGGAACGCGCACTATGAACGTTGATGTGGTGGACAAAAGTGAGCTGAAGAAATTTACCGTGATGGTGGGAACGGAAGTTCTGACTTACAATGGTAAGGTACAGAAACCCACGATAACTGTGGCAGATGAGTCAGGTGCAGTGCTCACAGAAGGCGTAGATTATGCAATTTCCTATGGCAGCAGTCTTGTGGATGCAGGAACCGTTAAGTTTACGGTAGTGGGCCTGGGGTATTATACAGGAACCATTACAAAGAGTTACAAGATTAATTCTCTTGCAACTACCGATATGAAGTTGAGCGGTATTTGTGAGGAAGGCTATTGTTATAATGGAAGTGGTGTGACCTTTGACGGTGAACTTAAGATAAGCTGTGAGACTACCGGTGAAGTTCTGCGAGCCGGCAAGGATTATAAGATTACCTACAGCGGCAATAAGAAGGTGGGAACCGCTAAGTATACCATTAATTTCCTCGGCAATTATAAAGGAAGTGCGCCAATAAAGGATACTTTTATCATCAAAGTAATGCCCCTGTCCAATAATACGGCAGGTCTTAAGGTTGTGATAGGAGACATGGCGTATAACGGAAAGGCAAATATTTACAAGTCTGTACCTTTGATTTCCGTCAATGGTGTGGCCTTGATGACATCCGATTACACAGCAACCTATTACAAGGATGCAGAGCTGACCAACCAGATTACCGGTAAGAATAAGGTGGATTTGGGCGCAAATGAGGAGAGTGCTACAATTTATGTAAAGATTGTGGGCAAGAATAATTATGCTTCTGCACAGGGTGAATTTGTAACGGCGCAGTACAAAGTTACCCGCATGGCAACCTATGATTTGTCCAAGGCTAGAGTGACTTTCTGGGACGGGGATACCAAGCTTACCAAGGTGGAGTACACCGGCAAGGAAGTGGAGCCCTCCGTAAAGGTAGAATGCAAGGTAAATGGTACATGGCAGATTGTTCCGGCAGATCGGTATGAGGTAATGTATACCAACAATGTCAATAAGGGAACAGCCACTGTAGTTGTAAATGCAACCGGTAGTGAATGTGCCGGCAGTAAGGCTGCCAAATTCAAAATTGTGTCCAAGGACATAAAGTCTATTGCTGATTTGCTTAAAGATTTATTTGGAATTTAAGATTTAATTGGTCTAATACCTCTTGTTTCCGGCATATACTAGTACTATATGCGAAAACAGGAGGTATTATTATGTTCTATTTGGAAATTGAAAAGGTTGTTGGCCGTGAGATTCTGGATTCAAGAGGCAATCCAACCGTGGAGGCAGAGGTACATTTGAAGGATGGCACCATTGGACGTGGGTGTGCTCCCAGTGGCGCATCTACCGGCGAATTTGAGGCGTTAGAGCTTCGGGATGGGGATAAGTCCCGCTATCTGGGTAAGGGTGTGACAAAGGCTGTGGAGAATATCAATACCACAATAAATCAAGCCCTGAGTGGAATGAATGCATCTGATATTTATGCTGTGGACAAGGCTATGATAGAAGCGGACGGCACAAAGGACAAGTCTAAGCTCGGTGCCAATGCCATTCTTGCAGTATCTATTGCTTGCGCCAGGGCTGCAGCCATATCTCTTGATATTCCGCTGTATCGTTTCCTTGGCGGTGTGAATGCCAACCGTCTGCCTGTGCCCATGATGAATATCATAAATGGTGGTGTTCATGCGGCATCTTCCGGTTTGGATGTGCAGGAATTTATGATTATGCCTGTGGGAGCCTGCTGTTTTAAAGAGGGTCTTCGTCAGAGTGCAGAAGTGTTCCATGCATTGGCGGCTATTTTGAAGGAGCGTGGTCTGGCGACCTCCGTAGGCGATGAGGGTGGTTTTGCCCCCGCGCTTTCTTCGGATGAGGAGGCCATTGAGACCATTCTGGAGGCGGTGAAAAGCGCAGGTTATGAGCCCGGCAGGGATTTTAGGATTGCCATGGATGCGGCTGCATCTGAGTGGAAGAGTGGCGAAAAGGGGAAATACAAGCTTCCTAAGGCAGGAACTATCTATAGCTCTGAGGAGTTGATTGCCCACTGGGAGAGTCTAGTGGATAAATATCCTATAATTTCTATTGAGGATGCTTTGGATGAGGAAGACTGGGAGGGCTGGAAGCTGCTTACAGACCGGCTGGGAGCCAGAGTGCAGTTGGTGGGAGACGATTTGTTTGTGACCAATACGGAGCGGCTGGCAAAGGGCATCCGGTCCGGCTGTGGCAATTCCATTTTGATTAAACTCAATCAGATTGGTTCCGTGTCAGAGACTTTGGAGGCTATTAAAATGGCTCATAAGGCCGGTTATACTGCTATCAGTTCTCACCGCTCAGGAGAGACAGAGGATACTACTATTGCAGATTTGGCAGTGGCAATAAATACCTGTCAGATTAAGACCGGTGCGCCCAGCCGTTCGGAGCGAGTAGCCAAATACAATCAGCTGCTTCGCATCGAGGAGGAGTTGGGGGCTGCTGCTAAGTATCCCGGTATGGGGGCGTTTAATGTACAAAATTAGGCATCGGATTGTACCGGGAAAAATTTTAACAGAATATAATGGATATTGCTAATGAAGTATGCTATAATATATGCTGACTTTGGATATCTGCCCCGCTTGGGTGAGTAGGGGCAGATATTTATAGAAGAATACTTTACTCTGCTAATTTTGAAAAGTAATCAGGATAAAGCTGATGGGAGCATATATGACAGAAGTATATACACATAAGGCACAATATTACGAGACAGACCAGATGGGTATCATTCATCATTCCAATTATATCCGCTGGATGGAGGAGGCACGCATGAACTATCTGAGCAGCGTGGGTTTTCCGATGGAGCGGATTGAGGCGGAGGGTATTGTGTCTCCTGTGGTTAGTGTAAATTGTAAATACAAGAAGGTTTGTCGCCTTAATGAGTTGATTGATATACATATTAAGGTGAAAGAGTATAATGGTATTAAGCTTGTACTGGAGTATGAAATGTTTGAGCAGACAAGCGGTGAACTTCGCACGGTGGCAAGCTCGGAGCATTGTTTTACCAATAAAGCAGGTATGCTGGTAAATGTCAAAAAGGGATTTCCCGAGTTGGATACAGCGCTTCGGAATACCGTGGATAATATATAGTGGGAAGCAAGGAGGAAGAGGATGAAAAAAAACGAAATTCATTATGATGAGTATGCAAACCTTTGCAGAGAGGCGGATAATATTGATTTAGCCTTGTTTGAGCAGTATGATGTGCAGAGAGGTTTAAGAGATAAAAATGGCAATGGAGTGTTGACCGGTCTTACCAATGTTTCAAGAATTGAGTCATTCAAAATGGTAGATGGGGTGAAGACACCCTGTGATGGTAAGCTGTGGTATCGAGGTTATGATTGTATTGAATTGGTAAATGGCTTCAAGGGGAAACGCTATGGTTTTGAAGAGGTGGCATATCTTCTTTTGTTTGGTGAACTTCCAACAGAGGAGGAGTTGAAGAATTTCCACAAGGTCTTGGCAGCGGAGAGAACATTGCCTACCAATTTTACCCGTGATGTTATTATGAAGGCACCCAGCAGTGATATTATGAACTCCATGATTCGTAGTGTACTGACACTTGCGTCTTACGACAAGAATTGTACGGATACTTCTGTAGAGAATGTGCTTCGTCAGTGCATGGGCTTAATCAGCCTGTTTCCTGTGCTGGCAGTTTACGCATATCATGCCTATAATCATTACGAAAATGACGATAGTATGTACATTCATCGCCCCTCAAGAAAGCTTTCCACCGCGGAGAATCTGCTGATGATGCTTCGTCCTGACAAGCAGTATACAGAACTTGAGGCAAAGGTGCTTGATATTGCGCTGGTGCTGCATATGGAGCATGGTGGCGGTAATAATTCTACATTTACTACACGTGTGGTAACATCCTCAGGTTCTGATACCTATTCTGTTGTGGC
>CAYOGM010000055.1:0-17012 GCA_964403595.1 uncultured Acetatifactor sp.
ATAATTACATGAATATTCTTGGTATCCGGATTACTGCGAAGCCTTTTCAGAACCACCAAACCTTCCTCATCCGGAAGCATCACATCCAAAAGCACCAAATCCGGAAGCACACTATCCATAGCTCCCATAAAATCCTGTGCCGTAACAAATCCCCTGACCTGATAGCCGGCATTGCCCAGCGCAAAGGTTTCGATTTCCTGTATATTAATGTCATCCTCTACAACATAAATCAATGCCATCTGCTATCTCATCTCCTTTACCATACTTTAATCCAGAAGTGAATATTATGCAAGGAAAAACTACAACTGATACTGCTTTCTGTACTGCTCTACTCTCTTGCTGAAATTTTCATTTCCACCGGTCTTAAGTCCACTTACGTATGCATGTGCATCTTGCTCGTCGCTATCCTCCTGCAACAGGCAAACTGCAATATTGGAGCAATGATCAGATACACGTTCAAAATCGTTACACAAATCTGCCAATACAAAACCAAGTTCAATCGTACACTTGCCCTCTCTCAGACGTTTTACATGACGCTGACGAATCTCCAGATTCAGCCCGTCTATCACTTCCTCCATAGGTTCAACCTGCTCTGCAAGCTGCATGTCTTCTTCTACGAAGCTCTGAGTTGTCACACCCAAAATATCACCAACTGCTCTTCGGAAGGTCGCCAGTTCAGCACTTGCCTCATCAGAGAAACAAAGTCCTTTTTGGAAAATCTCTTCAGCAGATTCCTTGATATTACGGGCATGGTCAGAAATACGTTCTAAATCACTGATACTATGAAGCAGATTATTCACTACATGGCTGTCTGCAAGAGAAAGTTTCCGGCTACTAAGCTTTACAAGATAGCTTCCCAAAACGTCCTCGAACTTGTCCACCTCGTCCTCAAGTGCAACTACTCTCGTAGCCTTATCTTCATCATATTCATCCAAAAGTCCCATAGCCAAGGTCATGGACTCCTGCGCAAGCTTTGCCATGGATTCTGCCACATTACGGCTCTGCTCCACAGCAACGCCGGGCGTATCCAAAAATCTTGCATCCAAAAGCTGGAACGCTTTCTCATGCTCAGACAGCACAACAGGCTTGTCCTCGTCCTTGATGGTGAGGCATGCAAGCTTCACCAAAACCTTGTTGAAAGGAAGCAACACTAAGGTCGCTGCAACATTAAATGCACTATGAATCACTGCAATTCCAACAGCATCTGCGGACTCTGCAAGAAACGCAAAGGGAGACACTGCATTTATTGCATAGAATACCACCATAAACAAAACGGTTCCGATAATATTAAAATACAAATGTACCAAGGCTGCTCTCTTAGCATTCTTACTCGCTCCTATACCGGAAATCATAGCAGTCACACAGGTACCGATATTCTGTCCCATGATGATGGGAATTGCAGCTCCATAGCTTACCGCACCGGTCACACATAACGCCTGCAAAATACCCACAGATGCAGAGGATGACTGAATAACAGCAGTCAGAATAAGACCTGCCAGCATACCTAAAATCGGGTTGGAGAAGCGTGTAAGTATACCGGTAAATTCAGGCACCTCACTCAAGGGCTTCACCGCATCACTCATGGCATCCATACCAAACATCAATACTGCAAAACCAATTAAAATCGCTGCAATATTCTTATGGCTATCCTTCTTGGAGAACATAAGAAGCACAACGCCAATTATCGCCAAAATAGGAGAAAAAGAAGAAGGCTTCAACATATTCACCCATACGGAGGATGAATCAATTCCGGTAAGACTAAGCAACCATGAGGTAACTGTAGTACCAATATTTGCACCCATGATAATACCCACAGCCTGACTCAGTTTCATAATGCCGGAATTTACAAATCCTACCACCATAACAGTCGTCGCGGATGATGACTGAATGACAGCCGTTACACCTGCACCTACGAGTACCGCCTTAACAGGGGAATTGGTCAATTTCTCCAAAATACGCTCCAGACGTCCGCCGGAAGCCTTGGACAAACCATCTCCCATCAAATGCATACCATACAAAAACAGTGCCAGTCCGCCCAACATTGAAAGCCAATCAAAAATATCCATTTCTTAATCCTCTCTTTACCTACACAACTGTATCATTAGCCAGTAACAATTTTACTAATACCAACTATAGCGTGCAAATGTAAAAAGTATAACCACCAAATGTAAAATCTGAGTAAAATTTACATTAGAATAAAAATTAATAGAGCTGCACTCCCTCCATATCTCCGGTGACCTGGAAAACGGTCCATTCCCCGATATTTTCTGCATGGTCTCCAATTTTTTCGAGGTATTTTGCTACCATCAGGCAGTCCACCACTGAATCTGCATCCATACTCTGACTACGAATACCATCCATGACTTTCGACTTCATTTCATTAAAAAATTCGTCCACCACATCATCTCCGGCAATAACCTGCTCCGCCTCCTTCACATCCCCTTCCATAAAGGCATCTATGGACTGGCGAAACATTTCCTGCACCTCAAAATACATCTTTTCCAAAACGATAATACAAGAGCTTCCTTCATCGTATTTAAGACGGAGATATAATTCTGCAATATCGCCCACATGGTCTCCTACACGCTCAATATCCGTTACCGCCTTAAGTGAAGCTGTAATCAGACGCAAATCCCCTGCCACAGGCTGTTGTCTGGTCATCAGCATCAGACAGCGGGCCTCTATATCGCGCTGAAGCTCCTTAACCTGCCTGTCAGTGTCTAACAGCGCTGTCAAAGTCTCCATATTTCCTGCCTTCCACGCTGACTCAAGCTGGTTATAACTATTCTGTACATGCTCACCCATCCGGCGAACATGATTTCTCAAATCTTCCAGTTCTTTTTGAAATAAAGTTCTAGGTGACATAGCTCTCCTTCCATTTTTCATCAACCAAATCTTCCTGTAATATAGTCCTCAGTCCGCTTATCCTTCGGTCTTGCAAATATATTTTCCGTACTATTCTTCTCCACAACCTCTCCTACCAGAAAAAAGGCCGTTTCATCAGACACGCGGGCAGCCTGTTGCATATTGTGAGTGACTATAATCACGGTATATTTTTTGCGAAGATTTTCCATCAAATCTTCAATTCTAAGAGTAGAAATAGGATCCAATGCAGAAGTAGGCTCATCCATGAGAAGCACTTCAGGCTGTACTGCCAATGCTCTTGCGATGCAAAGTCTCTGCTGCTGTCCGCCGGAAAGTCCCAGTGCGGACTTTTTCAAACGATCCTTCACTTCATCAAAAATAGCTGCACCCACCAGTGCCTCCTCCACAATTTCATCCAATTGCTTTTTGTTACGTACGCCATGCACACGCGGTCCATAAGCAACATTATCATAAATGCTCATGGGAAAAGGATTGGGTTGTTGAAACACCATACCCACACGTTTCCTAAGTAGTGTGGTATCCACCCCTCTGTCATAAATATTTTCACCATCCAGAAACACCGCGCCGTCAATGCGTACACTCTCCACAAGGTCATTCATCCTGTTCAGACACTTCAAAAAAGTAGATTTACCACAACCGCTGGGACCAATAAATGCCGTAATCTTATTGGCGGCAATCTCCATATTCACATTTTTCAGTGCATGATTGGAACCGTAAAAAAGGTTCAGACCCTGCACAGATATCTTAGATTGCATATTATTATTTTTCATGATTCCTCCTGCTTCATAAACTTCCGCTACGCTCTTCGAAAACTGCGTGCCACAAGCTTCGTCAGTACATTCAAAACAAGTGCAATTATCAAAAGCACACAACCTATGCCAAAAGCTGCTTCATACTCTCCCTTACTCATATACAAATACAACTGAACCGTAAGCGTGCCTCCCGACTGAAATGTCTTGTCGACAATTTTCTCCAGATTTGCACCAAAGTCACCGCCCGTACGAATCAAATCGTAGCCGCTTCCCGCAGTAAACAAAAGTGCTGCTGATTCGCCGATAATACGTCCGAGAGCCAGAATAATGCCGGTCACAATTCCCGGCATAGCCGAAGGCAAAAGAATCGTCCGAATCATATACCACTTGGTGGCTCCCATTCCCAGAGCACCACTGCGATAACTGAGCGGCACTGTACGAAGAGCCTCCTGCGTATTTCTGGTAATCAGAGGCAACACCATCAACGACAAAGTCAGTGCACCCGTGAGGATGGAATAACCCAGTCCAAAGGTATTGCCAAAGAAAACCATACCAAACAATCCAAATATTACGGAAGGAATTCCTGCCAATGTCTCTGTGGTAAATTCAATGAGCTTTACCAGTTTGCCGGTTCCTGCATACTCGTTCAAATAAATGGCGCTTCCAACTCCGATGGGAGTCGCAATTAATAAGGTGATAAGCACAATATACAAGGTATTAACCAGATTACCGGCAATTCCTACTGTGCCCTTAAGTACACTGGGTGTACTCGTAAAAAAACGAGCATTGAGCATACCGAAGCCCTTATAAAATACATATCCTATAATACCTGCAAGAAGAGCTACAGACAGTGCCGCTGCAATATAAATAGCCGCTATCAGAAGCATATCAGACATCCTGTTCTTTTTCTTTTTCAAAGAACCTACTGACACAGCATTATTCATCCTTGCTTCCTCCCTTTAAAAGTCTTCCCAGACCTACATTAATCAACATGATAAACAAAAACAACACCAGGCCAATAGAAAAAAGAACCTGTCTGTGTAAGCCCTCTGCATATCCCATCTCGCTGACAATTGCAGTAGTAAGGAAGCGAACAGAATGAAAAGGAAGGGGCGCATTTACACTACTTCCTGATACCAATGTAATAGCCATCGCCTCTCCGATTGCACGTCCTACCCCCAACACAATGGCTGTTACAATACCGGACTTGGCCGCCGGAAGAATAACTTTAAATATTGTCTGTATCTGAGTAGCACCAAGCGCTAAAGATGCTGCCTTGATGCTGGGAGTCACTGCTTTCAACGCAGTCTCACTGATATTAATTACCGTCGGCAATATCATTATTGCCAGCACCAATACTGCAGATAACAAATTTGCCCCACCGGTAAACTGATGTGTCCTGGAACCCTCAAAGATAGCCAGTTCCAATTTATACATCAGAGGATTTAACAGATAAATCCCCAACAATCCATATACCACAGACGGGATGCCGGCCAAAAGCTCCACTGCCGGCTTCACTACTAATGAAAGCCGCGCCGGAGCCACCTCTGCCAGAAAAATTGCTGTAAGCACACCAATAGGCACACCAATCAGAATCGCCAGTGCAGTACCTACGATAGATGTTAAAACAACATACAAAATGCCATATTGAGGATTTGCTGCAGTAGGTGCCCAAGTGGAGGAGAACAAAATCTCCCCCAATCCTACTTCAAAAATAGCCGGCATTCCACTGACAACCATATATACTGTGATGGATGCCACTGCCAACACCGCTATAAATGCGCAGACCATAAAGATTACTTGTGCAATTGTCTCTACTAAATCCTTACTTCCCCGTCTTGCACGCTTGTTCATATCAATCTCCATTCTTGCTACACCTCTAAAATTCGGGCGCAAACACAAATTTGTAAATTCTGATTCTATCCGGTTTATTCTACAGTAATAAGACCTACCTGAGCTGCCACACCCTGGCCCTCAGCACTATACACGAAATCAAACCATGCCTGCACCAGTTCATTCTGCTCACTAATCTCACCCCTTGTAGCCATTACAAAAGGTCTTGCCAGAAAATATATGTCTGCCTTGATGTTCTCAGCGGTTGCCTCCACACCATCCAGTTTCAATGCAATTACACTGTCGTTTAAAGCGTCCAAAGATACATAACCAATTGCACCGGGAGTTGCCGCAACCTTTGCCATAACCGCGCCGGTAGAATCCAGCTCGTTGGCATACACACATGCATCCTCAATATCCAAAAGCTCCTCAAAAGCACCTCTGGTACCACTGCCTGCCTCACGACCAACCACGACAATAGGAGCATCTGCACCACCCACTTCAGACCAGTTGGTAATCTTACCGGTATAAATATCGATAAGCTGCTGCTTCTCAAGTCCCTCTACAACATTCGTAGGGTCTGTACAAACTGCAATTCCATCAATTGCCACAATATTCTCCACAGCACCAGCCGCCAATTCATCCTCCTTCAGATTACGGGAAGAATTTCCTACATCCGCAGTTCCACTGACAACCGCCTCAACACCTGCACCGGAACCAACAAATTCCGCATTAACGGTTACATCCGGATACTTCTCCATAAACACTTCTCTCAGTGCGTTGGATAACTTCTCCATGGAAGTACTGCCCACAATCTGAATGGTGCCGGAAAGGTCTGTATCTGCCACATTACTCTCTACACTTGTATCATTGCCGGCTACAGCATTGTTACTTTCTCCACTTCCGTCATTACCACCACACGCGGTCAAACTTCCCAACATCAACACACATACACCTGCCATTGCCAAAACCTTCTGAAACCTACTGATTTTTCTCATAATAAAAATCCTCCATTTTGTCCACTCAATCATTTTCTTTACATAATTGATACTATCACCGAAAAACAAAGGAAAATATCATAGTTTAGTAATTTTTAAGTAAGTTTTAGGTAAAACCTCTTTTTCGACATTTTATACATGTCCACACTCAAAAAGGACACCTATAAGGTATCAGGACACCTATAAGGTATCAGGACACCTATAAGGTGTCCAGGATTCCTTGGGCAATTGCTGCTGCGATCTCATTAAATCGGACATCAAAAAGTTCATTGTCCGCATCTGTATTGATAAAGCCAACTTCCACAAGTACCGCCGGCATTTCAGTGGAATTCAAAACCACCAGCCCGGGCCTTTCATTAACTCCCTGATTCACAAAGCCTACCTGCTCCAGTTGAGAATTAATGTTATAGGCAAGCTCTGCCGCTCTGCCATACCGGTTGTACACAAGGCTCTCTATACCTGTGTACTGATTGGGATAAGGACTGGAATTACGATGGATGGACACAAAATAATCTGCCCCCACCTCATTGCCCTCCATGGCCTTTTGATACGGCGACTCATAAATATCCGAAGTGCGGGTGTAATACACATCCACACCATTATCTTCCAAAACTCTTCCCACGGCAAAGGCCAACTCCAATACATCATCCTTTTCCTGTCTGCCATTGTACACGGCCCCGGGGTTGGCACCGCCATGGCCCGGATCCAATACTACTAACGCCATAAAAAAACCTCCCACATATGCTGTTACTATCAACATATGTGAGAGATTTATTTTGGTTCCTTATTCAATTAACTCAACGCAAACTGGCTGTTATAAAGATTTGCATAGAATCCATTCTGTGCAAGCAAGGTCTCATGATTGCCCTGCTCGATGATATTGCCGTCCTTCATCACCAGAATAATATCTGCCTCACGAATGGTGGAAAGTCGGTGTGCAACAATAAAACTGGTACGTCCTTCCATCATGCGCGCAAAAGCATTCTGAATCTTAAGCTCCGTTCTGGTATCGATAGAGGATGTCGCCTCGTCCAGTATCAGCATAGGCGGCAGACAAAGCATTACTCTCGCAATACACAAAAGCTGCTTCTGTCCCTGAGAAAGACTTCCTCCATCCTCTGTAATAATCGTGTCATACCCCTCCGGCAGACGCTTGATAAAACTATGTGCATGAGCCGCCTTGGCCGCATTTATCATTTCCTCTTCCGTTGCATCAGGTTTGCCCATACAAATATTGTCACGGATGGTCCCCGCTCTCAGCCAAGTCTCCTGAAGCACCATACCATAGTTGGCACGAAGGCTTCCTCTGGAATAATCCCGGATATCCGTTCCGTCCACCTTAATACTACCCTCATTTACATCATAGAAACGCATGAGCAGATTGATTACTGTAGTTTTACCGCATCCGGTAGGGCCTACAATAGCAACACGCTTACCGGGGGCAACCTCCAGATTAAAATCACGAATCAAAGGCTTCTCAGGCACATACCGGAAGTCCACATCAGTAAGGCTAACTGCTCCTTTTGCTTCTCCGAGCACCTTGGCATCTTCCGCATCAGGCACCTGGGGTTTTTCCTCTATCAAATCAAATATACGTCCCGCACATGCAATGGCATTCTGTAACTCTGTCACTACACTGGAAATCTCATTAAAAGGCTTGGTGTATTGATTTGCATAGCTCAAAAAGCAGGACAGACGACCCACACTAATGCCTCCGCCAAGGGCAATGATAGCGCCAAATACTCCAACACCTGCATACACCAGACTGTTGACAAATCGAGTGCAGGGATTGGTCAGGGAAGAATAAAAAATCGCTCTCAGGGAACATTTCTCAAGTCTGCCGTTAATCTCTGCAAATTGTTCCTTAACTGCCTCTTCTCTGGAAAAGGTCTTAACCACCTTCAGATTGCCCACCATTTCTTCAATAAGTGCAGTCTGTTCTCCTCTGGTCTCAGACTGCTCCTTAAACATATAGAAGGTCTTCTTGGCAATAAAACGTGCCACAAGAAAAGAAACCGGTGTGATACATACTACTACTAATGTTATCGGCACATTTGTCATAAGCATAAATCCTAACGTACCAAAAATCGTCAGCACACCTGTAAAAAGCTGGGTAAATCCCATCAACAGACCGTCCGCAAAGGTATCCACATCCGCAATGACGCGACTCACCACATCACCATGGGCATGGGTATCCATATACTGCAAGGGAAGCTTTTGCAACTTGTCAAAAGCAGCCTCGCGAATATCCCTCACCACATGATAAGTGATAAAATTGTTGCAGGTATTCATCACCCACTGGGCAACTGCGGTAAGAAGCACCGCAATACCAATCTTTTTTACAATATAAAGGATGGCATCCATATCCACCAGCCCCTGTCCCAACAACAAATCCACCGCATCTCCGGTGAGAATGGGAATGTACAGGGTAAGAACTACCACCGCCACTGCAAGCAGAATGGATAAGCCCACTGCAAACCAATATTTACTGATATAACGCAGGACCTTTTTCAGCGTTTCCGCCTGCCTGCCTTTTGAATTGTCTATTGTTTTACTCATCGTTCTCTCCTATCCTACGCCTGCTTCTGTCCCTTTTCCTCAGGATACTGGGAATAATAAATCTCCTGATATACCTCACAGCCTGCCAAAAGCTCATCATGCGTTCCCACACCTGCCAGTTCACCATCATCCAACACCACAATCTTGTCTGCATGTCGAATGGAGGACGCTCGCTGAGACACAATAAATGTGGTAATTCCACCCTCTAAAGACTTGATAGCCGTGCGAAGCTTGGCATCCGTAGCGTAATCCAAAGCGGATGCACTGTCGTCCAGAATCAAAATCTCAGGTCTTCTAACCAGCGCTCTTGCAATGGTAAGACGCTGTCTCTGACCTCCGGACAGATTCCGTCCGTTCTGGGCAATCTTGGCATCTAACTTGCCGTCCTTACCCTCCACAACCTCTCTTGCCTGAGCAAGATCAATGGCCTGCCACAGCTCCTCATCTGTGGCATCAGGCTTACCCCACAACAGATTGCTGCGGATAGTACCCTTGAATAATACCGCTTTCTGAGGAACCACACCGATACGGGCGCGCAATTCATCCTCGGGAATCTCCTTCAAGTCTCTGCCCTCCAAACGAACAGCCCCTTCCGTAGCCTGATAAAATCCGGGAATCAGATTTATCACAGAGGACTTGCCGGAACCGGTACCGCCGATAACGCCCACCGTATCACCCTTGTTGACAGTAAAGTGAATATCCTGTAAGGTTTCCGCTCCGGCCCCCTGATAGGTCAGACTTACATGGTCAAATTCCAGGAAAGGGACACCTGTCTTCTTTTGAGTTCCACTGCCAGCCACTGCACTCTTGGTTTTAGTCTGAGGCTGGTTCGCTGTCGTAGCATTCTCACCTGCCGCGTCTTGAGGCTGCAACTCAAATACTGCTGCCACACGGTCTGCACATGCCAAAGCCTTGGTGATGGTAATAATCAGATTGGCAAGCTTCACCAGCTCCACCAGAATCTGTGACATGTAGTTCAAAATAGCCACTACCTCACCCTGGGTCAAATTGCCTACATTAACCTGAATGGCTCCCGTATAAATCAACACAATAGTGGCTGCATTTACAATAATATAGGTTGCAGGATTCATGCAGGCACTGATTTTACCCACAAACTGCTGTAACTGCACCAGATAAATATTTTCCTCATGGAAACGCTCTTTTTCCAAATCTTCTCTGTGAAATGCACGAATCACACGTACACCGGTGAGATTTTCTCTAGTGGTGGACAACACCTTATCAAGAGCCGCCTGTACCTTTTTGTACAAAGGAATGGTATACAGGGTGATACCCATAACTACCACCGCCAGCACCGGAATCGCCACCACAAACACCAATGCACTCTTTACATCAATGGTGAAAGCCATAATCATGGCACCGAACACCACAATAGGAGAACGAAGGAACAGTCGAAGCACCATGTTCACCCCGTTCTGCACTTGATTGATATCGCTGGTCATACGGGTAATCATGGTGGAAGTACCCGCCTTGTCGATATTGGTAAAATCCAAATCCTGAATATGGTCAAACAGCGCCTGCCTTAACTTCGTGGCAAATCCCACTGCCGCCTTGGCCGCGAAAAACTGCGCCGTCACAGCTGCCACCAGACCAATCACCGCCAACAATACCATGCAACCGCCCATGAGACCTATGTAGCCCTTATCACCACCCTCGATACCTCTGTCGATGATTCCTGCCACTGCCAAAGGCACTAAAAGCTCAAAGAACGCCTCCAGCAGCTTAAAGAGGGGCGCCAGAACCGTCTCTTTTTTGTAATCTTTTAAATATACTAATAATTTCTTCATTCCGGACATATTTTTGCTCCTACTCTTCCATCTCCATATAAGCTTTCGCGATTCTGTTGTAGTCAAATTCACGCTTAATCTTCTCTACAACAAAGTCGTCACCATTTATAATACTCTCATAAATATAGCGACCATCGTCCAAAACAGTATCATCTTGAATTACCGCGCCTACTACATAATGCTTATCTTCAAAATCAAACTCATCCACAACAGCCATCTCTACATCCGTTCCGTCTTTTGCTGTCACATGAAAGGTTATGTATTCACTGTAATCTATTTCCATAATATTCTCCTTTACCTTTCTACATTCTTTGCGGTACACACTGCCAGCCGATATCCTTCCGGACAGGCAAAATCATGCCAGCTAACCTGCAAACTCACATCTTCTGTATCCAAACCTACTGTCTGACCAATTCCTTCTCCGGTGAGTTTAGCGTAAGCCTCCTTTTTGACCCAGATATCATAAAAACATTCTACTTTCTCAGCCTCGTTCGCGCAAGTCTCCATTTTGGCAAGTTCCTTCTCAGAGAAAAATCTTTCTGCCAAATGATAATTCTTAAGCGGACGCATCTGCTGAATGTCTACGCCCACAGGACATTTATCTATTACCAAACAGACAAATTCCCCCGAATGAGACAAGTTAAAATGCCAACTCCCATCAGCAAAATCGGGTTTGTCATGAATATCATAAACATAGTCAATCGGAATCGGCTCATGAAGTTTTTCCATAACTTCCGAAACAGACAACTCAACCATTCCCTCACCATCCAACTCCTTCGTCTGCACCGCCAGCTGCAACAAGAGTCCAGCACCAATAGACTGAATCCGTGTCATCTCTGCATTAAGTCCTACCACTTTTTCCCGCCTATGTGCATCTAAATTTTTTAATGCATCTTGTTGTAACTGTATGACTCGCATTGCATTCTCTGCCATATCCTCTGCTTCATATATCAGTTCTTTAATAGATAGCAAGTAAAGTTGCATATTTTCTCCTTTTAGTCCTCATCTTGATACCACTGCCTGTAGTCATCCTCCATGACCTCATCATCTTCATCCTGATACCAATCGGCCTTTTTTACATCATTAGGATCCCATGATACACCCTCTCCCAAAACACTTTCAATATATGTAAAAAATACAAGCATATGCTTTCGGGCACGCTGTATACGATATGGGTCCTGCGTATTCAAAACATACTCAAAATACTTCATGCGCTCTCCGATGGTATCGCGCAAATTACCATTACATTGCATGTAAAGTCTTGTTCCCAAAGCGATGACAAATTCGTTTTCTTCTGTCTCCTGCAAATTTACCTTAAGCGCTGATAGTTTCGTCAGTTTCTCATTAATCTCATTCTCCGTCAGATTTAGTTCTTTATTAACTATCAACAAGCGCCTTTTCTCTCCTGTTATGGGTACTTCTGCATTCACTTCCAATACACCATTCAAATCATAAGTAAAACGAATCAGTATAACAACCTGTCCTTCCAGTCTGGATGGTACATCCATCTCTATAGTTCCCAATTTTAAATTATCTTCTGCATACATACCTTCCCCTTGATACACATTAAATTTTACACGGGTCTGATAATCATGGGCCGTTGTATATTCCTGCACTTTACTAATCGGTAGCGGACTGTTTCTTTGTATAATAAAACTCATCAAATTCTTTTTCTCATTATTTTTATTGACAATATCTACTCCCAATGAAAACGGACAAATATCTGTCAAAATCATATCTTTAATTTCTTCCTGCCGTTCTTTTATACCTGCATATATACCAACTCCCAAAGCTATCATATAATCGGGATTTAACACCGCTAAATCTTTTCTTCCAAATAAATAACTCAAATACTGTTGTACCACCTCCATTTTACAAGAACCGCCTACCAGAACAACATAGTCCAAATCTTCAGCTCTCATCTGTCCATCTGCCAGTACACGTCGTATAGGTTTTTCCATTCTCTCAAATATATCAGCACAAATCTCTACTAATTCTTTTCTGGTAATGGTAATTTGACCTTCTATTTCCTGACAATTCACTTCCATCTTAGCGCTTTTTTCCTGCGTCAGTTCTTTCTTGCACTTTTCTGCCGCTACCAATATAGCCCTATATGCGGTTTCAGAAATACTCTCTTTATCCAAACCCATATTTTTTATAAAATGCATCGCGATTTTTTCATCAAAATCTTGTCCGCCCAAGCGATTATCACCACTAACAGTCAAAATCTCAATAACATTATCAAAACATTCCACCAAGGATACATCTAAAGTTCCACCACCAAAATCAAACACCAACATGGTTGCGTCTGTCTCATTTTGCATATGCTGACATGCCAAAGACGCTGCCGAAGGCTCATTAATAATTCGTTCAACCTTTAATCCCGCCAACTTACCTGCACGCTTTGTTGCATTTCGACTCATATCATTGAAATATGCCGGCACACTAATTACAGCCTCTTCAACAGACTCCCCCAAATACTTTTCTGCATCATCCTTTAACTTCTTCAAAACAAGAGCCGAAAGTTCTTCCGGAGAAAAAGTTCTCTTACCCAACTGATATTTTTTAGCTGTCCCCATATCTCGTTTAAAGAGTGCTACTGTCATCGCCGGATGAGATTGCAAACGCTCCTTTGCAATCTTTCCTACATACACAGTTCCTTCCTCATCCACACTGACAACACTGGGCGTTAGACATTCTCCAAAAGCATTGGGAATTATTTTACATTCCCCATTCTCCCATACTGTTACAAGACTGTTTGTTGTTCCCAAATCAATTCCAATTATTTTTGACATATTTACTCCATTTCTGATTCTGTTCTTATAATAACAACCGGATAATATTCATCATCATTCAAATATCTATCATCTACTTTATGTACCTTTGTAGGTATATAAAGTTTTCCTCGCTCTTCGTATGGATATTCTGAATTTGCCGTATCACTCACCGTCTCGCAAATGTATTGCTTCCCATCATATTGCCAAACTTCATAGTTACCACTTTCCAATCCAAAATCCTTCATAATCAAAAAGACCTTTACATCATCTATTTCCGTTTCAAGATGTCCAATATAGAAACAGGTAACAATATCTCCTTCAATATTTATACCAAGTTCCTCTCGTCGTCTATCACTAAATCCGTTACTCCATACATTCCAGCCACTCTTTGCATATTGGGATGGTACGAAACCACCTTCACCAAACCAAAGACCACCATATACATCAACTACTTCCAATGGCAAAATCACCTGATTTGGGGCTTCATCTCCTACAGATTTATATAAAAAAGCAAGTACGATCATTAGCGTTACTGCAAACGCCATAACAATGTTTGAAGCTTGCTCAAATATTTTTTTAATTGTTCCACTTCCCCGCACCCAATATGCTTCTTCCAAAGCTTCAACCACTACCTTAAATGCAGTTAATAGCGCCTTTCCACTTTCATCACAGAACAAATCCTCTTGTAATTCCTGCTTCACATCATATAAAAATTCTTTAAGCGCATTATAGCTAGAAGTGTCAACTTTTACATTTTTCAAAAAATCTCCTAAACAATACAAAAACGCCGGATTGGTTTTTGCTGCCTGTATTTCCGGTAGCCTCAATATGTACACCCACTGTTTTACAGATATCTTTTTCTTTTTCTCCAGCTCTGACATTCTGTTCAATGCATCCACAAGCACATTATCCTGCTCATCTCTTCGCTTTTTACTTTCCTGTTCAAAGAGATTTTCTATGTTTCGGAAATTGAACTCTGCCTCTTCCTGCTCAGACTCATCCATTATAAAGCTATTTACTTCTTCCTCTTTCTCCCATTCCTCTGATATAGATTTTTCATACCATCCATTGGTTGAAATTATCCGGTCAATGTTATCTTGTTTTCGCCCGGCATAATTCATGGCATATTCATACGCATCATGAACACGTTTCCATTCATCAGGGTATTCCTCTGGATGATACTTTTTCACCAACTGCGCATACGCTCTCTTTATGGCTATTTGTTCTTGTGTAATTTCTATTTCCAATATTTCAAATGCTTGTTGTATAGTCACTTATTGTCATTTGTCCTTTCGCAATGATTCTTCCCTAATTATACATTGTCTTATAACTTTCTACAATAATTTCCTTTTATATAGATTTAATAAAAAAGTTGCCACATCATCAAACATTTCTTGTCGGATAAATGTGGCAACTCTATTGCTTACTAAATTTAATACTATATAAAAACTACTACTCTGCAGTTTCCTCTTCGTCATTCTCCTGCGCCGTAATCGCCAATGCCAGCTCCTCAAGCTGCTTGGGATCTACCGTTCCGGGTGCCTCGGTCATGAGACAGGACGCATCCTTCATCTTGGGGAATGCAATCACCTCACGGATATTATCAGCCTTCACAAGAAGCATTACAAAACGATCCAAACCGATAGCCAGACCCGCATGAGGGGGAACACCATACTTGAACGCATCAAGTAGGAAACCAAACTGCTCATGTGCCTGCTCCTTGGTAAATCCAAGAGCCTCAAACATCTGCTCCTGCACGTCGCTCTGGAAGATTCTCACGCTACCACCGCCAAGCTCTACGCCGTTTAATACGATATCGTAAGCCTTCGCACGCACCTTGCCGGGATCGGATGTAAGAAACTCCAAATCCTCCTCCATAGGCATGGTGAACGGATGATGCATTGCTACAAATCTCTCCTCCTCGTCGCTCCACTCAAACTGAGGGAACTCGGTTACCCAAAGGAAGTTAAACTTATCATTGTCAATCATATCAAGCTGACGAGCCACCTCAATACGAAGAGCACCCAGTACAGAATATACAATCTTTAATCTGTCAGCAGCAAAGAGAAGCAAGTCTCCTGCCTCACCGCCCATAGCAGCAACCAGTGCAGCCAACTCTTCCTCGGTCATAAACTTTGCAAAGGAAGACTTGTAAGTACCATCAGGCATCACTGCGAGATAAGCAAGACCCTTTACACCATAACCCTTTGCAAACTCAACCAAAGCATCAATCTTCTTACGAGGCATCTCAGCCTGTCCCTTTACATTGATACCACGAACACTTCCGCCAGCCTCAATAGCACCGGTAAATACACCGAAACCACAGCTCTTCACCACATCAGACACATCGCAAAGCTCCATACCAAAACGGGTATCGGGCTTGTCGGAACCAAAACGGTCCATAGCCTCCTGCCAGGTCATACGCTGAATAGGAAGCTGGACATCCAGACCAATTGCCTCCTTACAAACAGTTGCAACCATACGCTCAGTAGCATCGATGACATCATCTACATCCACAAAGGACATCTCCAGGTCTACCTGGGTAAACTCAGGCTGACGGTCTGCACGCAAATCCTCGTCACGGAAACACTTAGCAATCTGGAAATAACGGTCATAACCGGAACACATAAGCAACTGCTTGAAAATCTGAGGGGACTGGGGCAATGCATAAAAGCAACCGGGATGCACACGGCTGGGCACCAAATAATCTCTTGCTCCCTCAGGAGTAGACTTATTCAAAATAGGAGTCTCAATTTCCAAGAAACCTTCCGCACTCAAGAATGCACGAATGGTAGTTGCAATCTTACTTCTGAGAATCAGATTGCGCTGCAAATCCGGTCTTCTAAGATCCAGATAACGATACTTTAAGCGAAGCTCTTCCTTGGTCTTGGAATCTGCCTCGATGGGGAAAGGAGGAACCTCTGACTCGGACAAAATGCGTACAGCAGTAGCACGAACCTCGATTTCGCCGGTAGCCAGATTCTCGTTCACCGCACCGGAACGCTTCTCCACCTTACCGGTCACAGCCACTACAAACTCACTTCTAAGCTTGGAAGCCTTCTCAAAATTCTCCGCTCCGCAATCGCTCTCCTCAAAAATTACCTGCAAAATGCCTGCACGGTCACGCATATCCACGAAAATAATTCCGCCCTTGTTACGCTGCTTCTGCACCCAACCCATGACGGTGACAATCTCACCCTCATTAGCAAGGGACAACTCGCCACAGCGATGTGTTCTAACTAAACCCTTCATTGACTCTGCCATTTTCATACCTCGTTTCTTTTTATCTTTCTTTTTTCCTTTTTTGGAAAAGCATTCCTAAATAATAATTTTTTTGATAAATTGGAAGTTGTCGCGCTCAACAATAATTCTCAGCTTGAGTATTATTAAGTTGATGACTAT
>CAYOGM010000056.1:0-16922 GCA_964403595.1 uncultured Acetatifactor sp.
ATCGAGGAATGTTACCTCGGTGTAGTTGGTTAAAAATTGATTTGGCATATATAGTCCCTTTTTGTTATCACTTCAAAATACGGATCAATTTTTGTAAAAGCGTTTCTACCTCTTCGATAGTATTATTTTTCCCTAAAGAAATGCGAATAGTTCCCTTTGCATAATCTTCGTCTACGCCCATAGCGTTTAAGACATGAGAAACCTGAGTGTTTACAGTATCGCAAGCAGCACCGGTGGATACACATATCCCCATCAAATCGAGTCTATGTAAAAGAGCTTCACCATCGGCGCCTCGGAACGACAGACTAATGTTTCCTGGAACGCGCTGAGTAGCGCCATTTCTTATAAAATTCACCCCAGATTCAGACAAACCATCAATCAGCTTTGCTTCAAGCAACCCTATGTGCTTAGCGTTCTCCTCGATTGCATCGCAATTCTTTTTTAGTGCAACTGCCATTCCTACAATTGAAGCTACATTTTCCGTTCCGGCACGCAAGCCAAACTCCTGAGAGCCACCATTTGAATATTGAGAAATCGGAGTTCCCTTTTTTATATAAAGAAATCCTATTCCTTTGGGGCCGTTAAATTTGTGAGCCGAAGCAGATAACATATCTACGCCTAATTCTTTCACATCAATTCGAACATGACCTACAGCTTGTACGGCATCCGTGTGAAATAAAGATCCATGCTTATGAGCAATCTCACACAAGTCTTTGATAGGTTCTATTGTGCCAACCTCATTATTCGCAAGCATAATAGAAACAAGACTGGTTGAGGAAGTAATCAGCGATTCTAACGTTTCCGCCGTAACAACGCCTTCCCTATTGACGGGCAGGTACGCAACAGGATATCCAAGTTTTTCAAGCGCTTCACAAGCTCTTAATATAGCATGATGCTCAATTTGTGATGTCACTATTGCTCGTTTTTCAGCTTCTGCAAAAGCAATACCTTTTATTGCCCAGTTATCACTTTCCGTACCTCCAGAAGTAAAATATATCTCTTCGGGATCGGCATTAATGCAATGAGCAATTATAGCTCGCGCTTCTTTCAAGGCCTGCTTTGGCTTACGAGCAAATGAATACGGCTGTGAAGCGTTGCAGTACTCGTCAAGCAAGTACGGCTTCATTGCCTCAAATGCATCAATATCCAATTTTGTTGTTGCCGCATTATCGGCATAAATGAATTGCTTCATATTTGTCCTCACTTAAATAAAGTACAGCCTTCTTCTTTAAATTCCTCTATCTTATCATAGAGCTCTTCTGCGGTTACGCCCAAATATTCCGCCAAACAATCAATACAATAATATTTGCTTGGATTTTTATCGATTAATTTCTTTGTTAATCCAATCTCATCTTTTGAAAGATTTTCTTTGTCACAAAATGCGCATTTCACATTACTCATCGTCTTTAGGTATCTCCCTGATTGAAAATTTAGGCACATCTTTTCCACGATATTCTTGATCAAGCAGACCCATTTGATACTTGATAATTCCACGCATGTTAGCTGCAGGTCTTACACAGTATTCTTTAAAATCTTTGATCTTAATATCGGATGCGGTTCTAACATTCGGAAACAGCAGCTTCAAGTATCCCGTTGCTATACGTTTAACCGCTTCAACATCTCTAGTGTCAGAGTTTGCATCGTATTCAAGCAATTCATCTACTACTGCACGGTAACTTACATCGTCTCTCATCAAATGCATAATTTCGCAGAAATACGCAGTATTCAAAGCCCAGCCACATATTTTCATATTTTCTTTCATTCTCGGTATATCCCAACCTTTGATAAATCCATGGAATCTATCGAGTAGGGCACTTTCTTTGAACAGCTCTGGCAAAGTGCCAAACATAGGAACAAATTCATTCATGTTATCTTGCGGTATATTTCCAAGCAAAATAACTCCCGCCTCGGGCGTTCCACTATGGCCGCCAAAAGAAACTATACCCTGTTCCATGTATCCCTTAAATGTTTGACTCATTTCGTCGGGATCGGCAAAAGCCAGCTTTTGTATTTCATCAAATGCAACATAGTCATTATTATATATAAGTCCATATGTTCTCTTGCTTAAATCGTAAAACAATTTTGCACGAGACATAGTACCTGCAGTCAAATTACCATATTTGCTAATTCTTCCAAACAAGTATGATTTTCCCGTACCTTTAGGTGCCAACTCAATTAAGTTGATCCTCTTTTCTACAAAAGGCAGCAAACGAGTTACCATCGCAAGTTTCTCTTTTTCAGTTTGATAACCATCTGCGTTATAGTCAATAGCCCCAAGTAAAACATCTATCCATTCGTGAATGTTAAACTCATTTCTGATATCCTTGAAAAATTCAATATCAATAGTGTACGGACAGAAATTAGTAAACTTGGTCAACTTAATTTTACCTTGTTTTCCACCTTTTGCTTTGGTGCCATTGCTGTTATCTTCCCAAGTAACATCATATGCATCAGGGGAGCGATAACCCAACTCTACAATTCCCCATACTTCCTTGCCAGCAACAAGTTCAGAGCTATATTGCGCCCACACATTCTCCTCAATTATCGTTTCTTTATTTGTAAGACCGAATTCTGGGAGAGAAAAAGTAATTTCTTGAGTTTTAATGCTGATATCAACACTGATTTTAGTTAAAAATTTTACTCTCTCGTTCTCGCAAATAATTCTGTTCTTAATGCTGACCCAATCATCCTTACGAGGTAAATAAGTTTTAATAAACGCACTTACTTCTTCAATATCGTATTCACCATTTTCATCTTCAAATTTCTTAAGTAACCAATCGCGCAAGAATGAAGGCAAACTTAACGCAGAGAAGAAATTACTCTTACTTAAGTCTTTATAGACAACCATTTGTCCAAAACATTCTTGCAATTTTTCGACTAATTCTTCCTTCATTTCATTTCTCCCTTAAAGTATGTCATTATCCACCATTCCGGCAGACTTCAATCTAAATTTCAAATTCCTGCAAATCACATTGCTGTTAGACCAGACATCAAACATATACTCTTTTTCTAATCTGATTCCCTGCAATTCAACTGAAAAATGCTTCTTATCATCAGATGTTGCAATAAATCTCTTATCGCCAATAGTAATTGAAACATTGGCCAATTTACAATTTGCAGTAAATCTAAGTACAGGCTTCTTTTTATATGCAGTTTCTACCAATTTGGTAATAACATCAATCTTGATGTTTTCAGGCATCCTTGTAAATTCGATTATAGGCACACATACTTCCTCGAGAGTAGCACCTCCATGAACTTCAACCGTACCAGGTCTACCACCTTTAATTCTATCATAATTGGCCAAAATCCAGTATCCATTATCTTCTGTCATGAATTCATTGGGTTCATCAACAATCTGTTCTGAAACCTTGCAACACCTTCCGCAATGTTCCCCTTTATTTACCATCTCCCACTTTGTCTCTTCACCACTTATGACTGCTAGACGGCTAGCTCCATGGTCAGATATAATAAATGCTCTATCGTACGTTGTTCCTAACTTATTATTGATTTTTTCTAAGATTTCCTGGATTCTATCCAACTCATCTGCAAGATAGGTTGGATATGGACTCTTTGTGTAATCATAATCAAGCGTGCCAGAATGTTTGATTTCATCAAGCTCTTTTATATTATCAATAATATCTGCACCTGCGTTTTTGAAAACATCTATGAATTCTTTGTTTTGAGAAGTGATTGAAGGCAAATCGCAATGACAAAAGTCAACGCTCATCATCATTTGCATTTCTGATGCCTTCTGAGCAACAAAGCTCATATACTCTAATCCCAATGCATCCACGAAATACAGAATGGAATTATCTTTCTCTAACGCCCCAAGCCGCTCACTTCTAGTTGGTAAAATTCTGTAAAAGTTTCGTTGTGTTGCTTCTTGCATAACTCTAGCCCTGAAATTATCAGTTACCGAATTAACAACTTTCAAGTACTTGTATTCATTGAAATAACTGTCTATCTCCTGGAGCTTATAATCATAATTCAAAAGATATAAATACAAATCATTGTAAGTATGTTTTAGTATGCTCAGCAACTCTTTTTTAGTGAATTTTTCATTAAATTTAGCTATTAATTTTAATGTCAGCTTTTTCTCCGCCTGGGTGATATCGGTTAAAGCATAAATTGCATTCTCATCATAAGATTCCGCATAGTCACAAAACGAATTTGCAATATGTTCATTCGTTCCCATCGCTTGAAGTACTTGTCTTCTTTCGTCATAAAACGCCCAAAACGTCTTGCTCTTGGTGTTTTCGTTGATAATAGTTTTATACACTTCCAAAAGCAACCCATCTATGCTATCACAATTAGCAATCGCAACTCTCAAGCAGCTATTGTGACAACAAGCTGCATTTGTTTTTAGCATAACAAAAATAGCAGCTTTTTTATCATCGGATAAGCTTGTCCACGATTTCATGTATAGTTCAACCGAATGAGTTGATCCAATAAGCTTATGGAAATAGTTCTCAAAGTTTCCGTATTCTTTGCAACCGATAGCTATACTCTTCCATTGAGACGGATTCAAACAATTCTCATCGCTTTGCAATAAAGAGGTTATATAATCTGTTCTAATAATCTCAAAGAAAGACGTTAACTCATCAATGTTGTATAGAGATTCGGCAAAATCCTTTTTGCCAAAACGTGTACTCACGTATATGTGTTCCGATGAGCTTTCATCCAACTTGTCGATCAAAGAAGACACACCAAAGTAAACGTTTTGACTGATAGACCTTGCTATGTCTTCCTTGATAAATGTAATTTTGGGTAATTGATCTCTTTCTCCGTCCACCAAAATTACTCGTGTTTCTACTCTTGGGTCTTTTTTTATTAGTTGCTGCAACACTTCCTCACATTGAAAAAGCAAAACTACTGCATTTGAACTTATTGAAGTATTTATCAATTGATTTAATATGGACTCAACTTGTTTTTGTCCAAACAGGCGCAAAAAGGCCCCTATCCCTTCGACAAAGGTATTATTTGCACTATTTTCAATAACATCGAGTATCTCATCATATGTAGGCAAATTGTCAGCGCCCTTGTTGGCAGCAACTCCAACGAAGTTGCTGCCAAACACAAAGTGCTCTTTAAATGCCTTTAAGTGCTCGGTGTTATTGAAATTTACAAAAATCACTTTGTTGGGATTTTTGTAATTATGCTTCTCAATTTTTTCTATGCAGCGTTCTAATAACATAATTATTTACCCTTACTTTTAAGTATTTGTATTCCTAATAAAACATTGTCTTGAGCCAACGCAACAAGATAATTTTTCAATTCAGCACCATCCATGCTCTTGATTATTTCAACGACCTTGCTGTTTTGGGAAACACTATACTCGTGCTCTGCGTATGCCTTGATCCTCTCATCCACCATATTGTTTCCGAACCAATCATAAACATCAAAGAAATACTTTAACAAATAGTCTCTAATCGCATTATAATCAGTCAAAATAGTGGCATATTCTTTGAGTATGCCATTTTTGAATGCCTCATCCACAAGCTCATTATTTGACAAAATATCAAAGAATTTTGCATTTGTGAGATAATTGATGGCATCTAAAACATCCGTATCCGACGAGGCGGAGTTTACAAAACAAGCAAATGCTTTTTTTGCCTTTGCAAGTTCGGCATTAGGAATCATTGCAAGAATAGGAGTTTTGTGCTGTTCCGACCAAACTCTCGGAGATTCTGTTCCCGTTTTATCGAGCCAAAGTTTTTTCAACTGCTCTTTCTTTTGGTTTTTCTTATATTCCTGAACAAGGTTATCAATTAGTGTCGTATAATCTCCTTTGGACATTGTAAAGGCGTGAGATATTTGCTTAAAAATGTCATCAATGCCTTCGGAGTCTATACCTTCAAGAGAGAACGCACAAACATCTTTGAATATAGTCTTTTGATTTTCAAAGAAGCTCTTAAACTCAGCTCTATTCATGCTCAACTGAGTATAGAAATCTTTTTCTTTGGAAGGAAGCAACTGACCAATAGACTTTAATTCTTTCAACAAAGACATGAATTGAGCCAAAGCACCAATCTTTTCCTTCATGGATTCAAAAGAAATGCGAATAAGATTGCATTGGTTTTTCCAGGATTCGAGAGCGCCTTTAAGATTGAAGTTGTTAACATTTAACAAAGAATTAGTTTCATCTATAATGGAATACTCAATAATGACCTCATCAATTCTTTGGTTTGCAGTACACTGGTTCCAGACCCAATTTGCCGCATCAGCATCGGTAAATTTGCTTGCAACAACATTCAGATACTGTCCTCCATCTTGGATTTTCTGAGCCAAGGTTACAAGTTCCCCATTTTTGTACTCAGCAAGATATTTCGCCATTCCATTACGGCAATTTTCTTTAGTTACAATGTTTTTCAAATCTTCAACAAGAGACTTTTCGGATAACGACAGCTTGCCAATATTATTTGCAATATCAACCTCACTAACGTTACCGCTGTTCGCTAATTCCACAAACAATTCAATAGCAGAATCAACTACCGATTTTTCGCTCACAAGATCCAAATTGTCCGTTATACACTTCAGAGTCCACATGGGGAAAGACAATTCTTTCATCTTGTTTCTTACTCTGTCGCGCGTGTTTTGAATCGAAGTACACAACTCAGCTGGGATTCCAAAAACACTTGAAACTACATTCTGGAACTCTCTCTCTGCTGGAGTCATTGTAACAATGTACTTATCTCTGTATCGCTTATCCGGAGTTTCCTGATTCTTGATAATTTCATCAATCATGACTTGTAGATGTACAAGATTCATAACATCCGAAGTCTGATCATCTGTATAGCGATACTGATCAGAGGTGTATTCTCTGAGTACAAACCCAAGAATAAACGCAGTAATATTGCACGGCATCAATCCAAAAGGCTTAGACTTAGCAATGTCATAAATGCTACTGATTGACACTCTTCCTTCAGATGCAAAATCAGCGTTAATTTTCTTCTCAACCGCACTCTTCAACACACTGATTGCCAATCCAGGATTGGTTTCCCAGTATTTTTCCTCGTGAGAAGTTCCCCAAGCACTTTCAACGACTTGCTCTGTTTTTAACATTTTGTTTGGGTTGTTAAAAGTATTCTCGCAGGAACCGTTGACAGCACTCTTTACACCTTGCTTAGCTTGAAGCGAGGACTTATACATATTAGCTGCGAGTGTGAATCTCCACTCAAATCCACAAGGATAAAAATCTCTGTCAACAGCATGCAACAAATAATCTTTTAAGCTGCTGAAATCTGGAATGTATTCATTACAATATTCTCCGTTGTTCTTTTTCCAAGAAACGTCATAAGCGCCCAATTCAAGCCTGTTGCCCCATTCCAAATTCAATATTTTGAGTGCTTCTTTTCTTCTCTCCGCCTCGCTACCCTTGTCATTTCCTGCAAATGTCATGCTATCGGATAGATTATCCTTATATCTCGCATACAAATCTGCACCAAGAGGCGTCTTTGCTATCACATAGATAATATTGCATTCATCATATTCAGGATTACCTATGTATTCCTTAACAAGTTTGCTCAGCAACGCACATTCAGTATCGTTCTTTGCAAATCCAATAACAACTGGAATCTTTCCAGGAATAGGATTATTGCGTATCAAGCGAACTCTTTGACCAAACGCATCTTGACCAACCAATACAATTTTGAAGCGATTAGAAACAGGCGATGTGAAAAGCAACTTTCCTGTCGGATTCTTTATACCATCTTCGCTATTAAAGCCAGCGTCATCAACCAATTTCGTCGTGGTATACTGGTCAATTTGCCCCTCATACTCAGCCTTTTTACTGGTGTCTACAGCTGCCATCAAGGGAGCGAAGCATTCTTTATTATCTTTGAGCTTCTTTCTATAAAGAACGTGAAGGTCAACCAAAGAGCGAGCTGCATTGATCGCTTGCGCACCTTCAAGATTCTCAATTCCTTCAAATGCGTTAGCAATATTTGTATCTGTAGGGATAAACAAATCAACGCTATCTCCCAAGGACTGCGATATTGCTGTCATAAGAAGAACTGTTTTGAGAACTCTTCTCTGCGGCTCCATCAAGTCTCCCGGATGAGAATTGTTGTAATGATTCAGAATTGTTCTAACATCACTTGACAACTGATCTTTTCCGTTTTCATAGAAGAAGTTCCACAGCATATCAATTGTAAACAACGGCTCGTCGTCTTCAGGACCATAATTCTTGATATACCACTGGAAACCATGAATTTCTTCTCCTTTATCATTTTTGATAAAGTCAAACATACTTCTTTGGTTTGAAGCAAACTGAGCAGACAAATGCTTCAAAAGCAATGCTGCATAGGGATGCATAGGCAATATTCTTGCCATATCATTCATGGTAAACTTCGGATCTTTCTTCTGAAGCTGTTTTAAAACAAGTTCTCTGGAAGTATTGGTTCTGTTGAACAGATCTCCCACCATTTCTTCCCACTCTTCGTTAATCGCAGGTTCTTTTACTTTCTCCATTGCTTCAGCCATGAGTCTGAAAGCCATGGTATCGGGTAATTCTATAAGACAGGTAGGATTAACAAATCTTCCAAGCAACTTCTTGTCATTATCGTTTTCTGCAAAAATACCTTCCGACTTGTGAGTTACGATTACCAGATAGAACGGGGCTGTTTCGCTCAGTTCTGCAAGTTTTTGGAATGTAGTCAAATCACTCATGTTATTTTCGAAGTATTTTGTAAACTCATCCCAAATAAATACAATTGCCTTAAGATTGTTTGTTTTAATTATATCTTTAATCCATACAACCATATCTTCTTTGTCGAGAGTCATCGCATGGATTCCTTTAATCTTGGCAACCTTAAATATTTTGTTCATCAAAACGATAAGTTTGTCCTTATCATACGAGCCCAACTTTTCAATGATACGATCAACATCGTCGCCACCAAATTCTGTGGGGAACTCGTCCTTTATTATGCTGTTGAAATAATTCTTGTTTGCGGTGTTAGATAACCACTTAATTACAGAATCTTTCAAAGATGTTTCGCCCAAATACTCTACATTACTTTGAATTAAAGATTCTTTTATACTTTCCTGAACCGCAAGTACAAGATCCTGTTCGTTTAAGATGGATTGGGCTCCATAACGATGAACAGTAACAATCTTCTGTCCCTGAGATTTTGCTCCCAAAAACTTATTTAACAGATCGTTATCTAAACCATATCTTTGAAAATACGCTCTTGTCTCGTCTTCGCTGGCTTCAAGAAGCTTTTTCAATGTCAGGGCTGCATAAGACTTACCAGTACCATAACCACCTTCTACCCAGATGGAAAGATGTTGCTTTGTCAAAACACTTACAGTATCTTTGATTAACTTCACAAAAGTTTCATGAGGGAAAAACTTATGCCAATCGACTTTTCCTTCTTCAATTAATTCTTGATTGACGGCAGAAAAGAATTCTTCGTCAATATCAAAATAATACCCATATTTACTCATATCAAATTACTCCTCTTCGAACAAAGCCAAGACATCTTCAGACGTCTTCTCTTTCAAGTTAATATTGTCTAGGTCTAACACAAACGACACGGAAATAAATTCTGGATAATTGTTGGCAAGTCCACTCAAAACTCTTTCCATTGTTTTTCTATCAAATCCGAAGATTTGTGTCGGGCTAACGCCATCGCTTTCAATCTCGTGATTCAAAAGACGAGTTAATGAAAACTGTTTATAGTCGCCACACGCTTCAGAGAATTTATACAGCGCATAAAGAACAACTTTGGGATCCGGGTTTAACCATGGAACTCTAGTAAAACCTGATGTTTTTCCAGAATCTCTATCAGGCATACCAAGGCCCACTTGAGAAAAAGGCAGATCTATGAAACGTGAGTAAGATCTCCATATATCATTAGCAGCTCTTTCCTGCGTACCACAATCAATTAACAATGTAGTGGCATAACCTCTACTAATATTCTCATTGAATCCAAAAGATTTGATAAACCAACCAATTTGAGGTGTGTATGCTAAGTTTGACAAGATCAATCCCCAAGCCGACAAATCATCCAATCCAATTCTTTCAACAATTTTAGCCGTCCTGGTGAACCCTTTTTCATCTATCAAATCTGCATCCTTCAAGAATCGCTTGAAGAAACTATACATTTGAGAACCCAAATCATGATTATAATCAAATTCGTTTTTATATTTAAAATACTGTGCTATCCAATCCATTTTAGGAGCGTGAGTTGAATAACAATTCAAACTTTTTTGTCCCATTCCCATTCCTCCTTTAGGCATTGCCAATGATTTATAAACAAGACAACCATTATCAACTTTATGGCATTCAGAGCAATGCTTGCACTTATCGCTTATGACGACTGCCCCGTCAATAATTTTCAGACAACCATTATGACAATCTGCTTCACATTCTCTGCACCCAATACAATTTGCTGTTTTTCTGAAAACATTTTTCAGCAGTTTTACAAATATAGGTTTTTGCTTACATAAACTACCGTTAATCTCAACTTTGATAACATCATCCTGTTCAACTAAAGCAAAGTGTAATAATTCTCCTCTAAAGAGAATTTGATATGGCGAATGATCATTTTGTAAGACGCCGATAGTTTTAATCCATTCGCGCCAATTTGTCTTGGGATGAATAACTGTAATTTCCGTCTTTGAAGAACTTACTGTTTCGCTATAATTGCTATTCAAAGAAATATCTCTTCCATTCAATCGAGCACGCCAACCGGTATTGCTTAAAAATTCATCAAGCTTTGCCTTAGAACCAATGCTATCTTTGTACAAGTCTTTAATAATGTCAAGGTAATTATCTACTTCTTTTTCATAGCAAGCCTTGCGGAAAAAGGCATTTTTTTCCGAAACATTTGGGCAAACCAAGCAACCTGCTCTGTTGTTGCCCTTTTTATAACAATCATTGATTGGAAGATTGTTTGAATAAATATATAAAAACAATTCCGCACTGTTCCATTCTAATATGGGATTGCAACTATACTGTCCCTTATGCTTTTCGCCCAAACTTACGAAATCATATTCATTTCTACTTGCACTCTCACTTGCTCTAACGCCAATAAACGCCATCCCGGTGAAGTTTATCTTGCCAAGCAACTCTCTGAGCAAAATAATCTGTGGAGATGTCTTGTGCACGCTACAACACCAGCGAATAGTCTGTGCAGGGGGGCCAAATTTTCTCCAAGTTTCCTGTGGATCAAGATGAGATGTAGCGCGAATAAAGTCAATGTTTTGCTCCGCACAGGTTCTTTGAATTTCTTCAACCAACTTATATGTGTCCGGAAACTCCATCTTTGTATCGCCAAACATAACTTTAAAAGCATTATGTGGAAGTGCTCTCTGAACTAAATCTAAAGTTACTACGCTATCTTTACCACCAGAGAACGCAACATAGAATATGTCTACCTTCTTTTGGTAGTCGATATACGTGTTATATATTTTCTTTATTGTTTCTTGAGTCAAACTTTCAATTATTCCGGCATTTTTTTCTATCATAGCAGGAATATCTACGAAGTGCAATTCTTCACCGTTGGGCTCTGGATCTTCAACAAAAATCAATTCAGGTGCCTGACATATAGAGCCCCCTTTGGTTTTTGCAACAAGTCTTCCTCTGTAGAAATAGTTGTTTGCTTCCGCCCACATTAGTGGATAAGCATCCGACTTAGGATAATTCCATTTGGCATCAAATCCTAAAATATCTAATTCTTTATAATAAACAGGACGTGGCTCTTTGCTAAACGCCAACGGCGTGGCATTCAATATGTAGCCGCCTGTTTGCGAATCCCATTCATATGAATACATTGGTATTAATCCTTCCTTCTAGCCTTGGCAATAATAAGTAAATCTTCAATATTCTTGTACCGTTTTCTAGCAATGAAGCCATCTTCGACCAATCGCTCCAAAGCCTCTTTGGCGGTTTGAATTTCTCTGTTAAGCACAAGATATTCAACAACCACATCATCGATAGAATTCAATGAAACGGATTTTTTTACTACAGCGCCGCAGCATTTACCTTCAGCATATCCGCCATGACATAACTTGAACTCATCGCTATATTTAGCCACATAACTTTCAAGCAAATATTCTGTCCACGGATAACATGTACTTGGATATATTGCAAAATTGCTTGCCTCTTTTAATGAACACATATTCCCAATCACTATTTGATTAAGAACGGCATCTATTGCTGCCGAATCAAATTGTAACGCTTCGTTTGGAACATAATCATTATCATTGATGCGCGAAGCAACCTCATTAACTGCCTCGAAATAAACATTACCTACACCTATTTGCTCTTTTAAATTGATCAGCGCAGATAGTGTAAAATAACGTTCACTTTTGGCAAATGATCTAAAGACTTCAGCATTGTCAATATTTGCCTCTGTTTTGCAAATAATGTTTGCATTAAACTTAAACTTATCCTTAAGCTTATATGCAATAGCTCCACGAATTCCTCTGTCACCAAAGTCTCTAATGCTATCATACAAACTGGGCATTTGATTTTGAATACTTGTCAACAATTCATTTCCAAACATGCAGTTGTGGACATCGAGAGCCTCGTTGATAATGGTTTCGATTGATTCGAGATCATCATCGATCATGCCCATAGAATCGATCAAAAATCTTTCGTTATTGTTTGTGACGATAATTCTATCATCATGCCAAATAACCTTTTGAATAGCTTCTTCGGTCAAATGAGTTAGCAATGCCTTAATCTTATCGACAGACATTGGGAATACAGATTCAAACAACACCTGTTCTACTTCTTGGGTGGCATCAATAGCAATATTTGCATTCTTCGCCAGATATCCATCCAATGCAGCATACTGAGGATATTCTTTTTCTAAATACTTTCTTAACAACTCCACATCAGGAATTTTTTCTGTCAATTCATAACCGAAATGTATTAGAATATTATCATAAAAAACATATCCTTTACTTTGAATCGCCACCTCAATATAATCGCTCACTCGCATTTTCAAACCACATTCCATCAAGGCTGACGGTGCGTAATATTTTCCATTTACATTTAAGCAAGTTTTGTTGAGCGAATCCTCAATTGCTCCACCATCAATATCTAAAGATTGGGAATACATTTCCTCATAAAATCTTTTGATCTTTTTGAAATTAATTGCTCCTGGCAAAAATCCGGAAACATAGCGATTTTCAATTATCTCGTAAAGCCGTTTGTCTATTTCAGATAATTCCGGAATATTGCTTTCTTCTACTGAATTTGTTATTGAAACAGGCTTCTCAATAGATTCCGAATCTCCCTCGGAATATCGTATAACAACGTTCTCATAATCAACTTTACATATATCTAACAGTTGTCTTATGGCTCTGGCGATCTCTGTTGCGCTTTTATTGCCTTCCGCATAAATACCATCTCGAACAAGCATAGGGCTTCGCAATTCATCGGCATTAAACGACAGCAACGCGCACTCCGCATCTTTCGCAAGTTCAATAATCTGATATGGATAGTCCTCGCACAATGAATTTATTACGGACTTATATACATCTCTCCAGCTATCAACATTACTATCTATTGCACCGAAATACATTACAAGCTCAGGTTTTGTAAATGCTAGAATTGTTGAAGGATCATAATCGTAGTTTTTGAGTTCGTCCGCTTGGGTGGAATTTGCGCGTTTCTCGCCATGAATATCATCTACAACAAAACAATTCTCCTCAGCAATTTTCAGAGATGCTTCTGCAATAATTTCTTTATCATCAACCGACTTATGCGCCTCGTTAAGCAATGCATAAAAGGCTTCAACATTTTCTCTATAGAGATTTGCTACCTCAATGAACACTTTGTTAGGCTTGGCATCACACACTTTTCCACTAAGAGCAATTTCCATTCTCTTCATTTGCCATGCAATGCCATTCTCATTTCTGAAAATTTCATCAATTGAATATCCAGCTCTCTCACCTATTTTTCTGAGTGTTTTGGATAACTCTTTTATTATCGTTTTTCTATCTTCGCCACGCTGTATTTTTAAGCATCCTTCCAAAAGCAGCGCAGACTCATGCCTGTTCCATTTTGGTTGTGTTGCTACTACACTATCAGTTTCGGTGCTTTCATTTATAGCTGCATTATCCTGTGAATTATCAAGTTTGAACGGTTCACTTAGCGGAATGTATCTATATCTCCAACTTTTGCACTCTATCCAGCTCGCACTTGATAGAATATTTTGTAAAGTGGTCATTCTGCAAGCTTGTCCCAGCGCCTTATCAATTTCGTTGGCAGATAAGAATTCTACTCCGTTCAGCTTTAAAATAGCTGCAATTTTCTTCACGAGAATAGGATATTTTGCTGCTATTTCTGAGTCATTTTGATTTCTCACAATTTCTTCTGAAGATATAGCATTCAAGTCCAATTCTTGCTCATCATTCGATTTAGCGTCTACTTTTTCCATTCTCATTTGACAAGCCAAAAAAGAATCATAGTATTTCCATGACTTTTCAAACAACGAAGCGGCTTGCTTGTGAACAACCCTAAATATTTGATTTTTGGATATAGCAACTCTTACAAATTTAAAATCGCTCTGACTAGAGATTGCCCAAATGCTGACCTTTGACAATTTTCGCGAAACAGCAAACTCAGAAACCTCGTCAAACGCAAGCAATATTAAATTTATCGGTGGCTTACTTACAGATTTATTCTTCAGCCAATCCGAAAACAACTCTCGATTATTTGTAGACATGTTTTCTCCTTGAAATTTTAGTCGATATCTTCACTAACCAGAAGTTTCAATTATTATCGGTAGTCGGGATTACTTCCATGATATCGTCCAATTTACATTCCAAAGCAGTACATATCTTCACGAGGACATCACTAGACACGGTTGCACCATCTTTTTTCATCTTAGCGAGTGTTGCCGGACTGACACCTGCTTTTGCGGCAAGATCTTTGCTTTTCATTTCACGATCGATCAACATTTTGAATAGTTTCTTATAGCTTGCAGCCATTTTCCACCTCATAAAAATAAGTATTTTTATACATTTACCATTATATCACTATTCTCGACAAAAAGCAAGCGATTTCCTAAAACAAATTACACGAGCGTTGAATTTTTTATATCTCCGCAAATCTGCATTTCACATGACTGATATAGGCACTGATATATTTGCCCATCTATCAATTATCATTCCTTTGAGTTTCATTTCTTTGTTTACTGCATATCAATTTTTGATCTCAAAATCTTGTTTTTACAATTCTATCATTGATATGACAAGCAAAATATGGTATAATAATTTTGATTAACAATAATCCGCAGTATAGCGAAAGGAGTGTAGAAAAATGAATGCAACTATGTTGAAAATAGATGAGGCCATCCTCGAAAGCAATAAGATCATTTGCCGCCAAATCAGTCGTTTAGGAACGTCCACACGAGGCGAAGTTTCCCAAGAAGTCTTGGAATCGTTGCGCCATTTTGTAGAACATATCATTCTAAAGGAATATGCAAATGGCGGAGACATTGAAGATACGCATGACAATTTAAAAGCTGCGGTTAAGTTTGCCAAAAACGAACCACAACTAATACATATATCTAGATTCCACCACTTTCTTCAAGTCTCATCATCTCATCGTGTACTCAAAGAACATAATGCAGAGAGGCTCATGTTAAGATACTACGAATATTTGTTCCGAATCAAGAAATTTTTATATGACAAATATTCTATGGTTGTGCTTGAAAACCTAGATCAATTCCCTTTAGACACCAATGACGAACTCACAGAATATTATACCAAAATTGCAACTGTAGTCGATAGGTATAATGCTCCTGCTCACGGCGGTTTCCGTTACGATAGGTTTTACGTTCAAAAGATAAAACCGTTCTTCGTCAACAACAAAATATATTACGAGGTGGCTTTCATTCCCGCAAACGACAATGCAAGCAAAACTGATAGTATCATCGCTTTTACAGACATGGAAATCACGAGTTACTATGCGGTTAAATTTGCTATAGCTGACAATAGCATTGAAATTTTCGACCAACGCATGCCCATCCGTGTTATTGTCGATTGGGAAGTTAATATTCGCCCTTGTGAGTTAAAGAACTTCAATAGAATTCTTGACAATTCACTAAGAGACTACGGTTTGGCAGAACAACGCAATATTAGTCAATTCCTTACTAAAACAGGGCTTAGCTTATCAGAAGTCATAATGTTCTCTGATGAGGCATTTGCTAAATTAAGAAGTCAGATAGTTCCTGCAACAAAAGCAATCCACTTTTTTGATTGTCTCGAAAAATGTCGCGATATAATAAAGCGCAATGCCCCCGGAAGCAACATATTGAGATACTTGTTGCACCATTTAACAAATCGCGTACTAAGGAAACAATATAAGGATCTTTGGCGCTATGACATTTTTGAAAACAAATACGTATACGTAGGAAAAAACAGCAATCTTTCTGATCTCTATTTGGATAACAAATGTATCCCGTTTGACGAGATGCCTTTCTGTTCCGGATTAAAGAATCACGTTCCTAGCCTATCGGATTTGTTGGATTGCCTTGATGTGAGAGGACGCGAACACGAGCTTTTGGCTTGGGTTGTCCAAAATAATACAGAAAGAGAAAACATTCTATTTACGCCACTCGAAAAAACGGAGGATGGCAAATATAAGCTTGATAACTTTGATGACGTGGAATCCCTCGTTACCACTTACAATCAGAAGTTATACCATTCAGAGAAACAACAACTTCGCAGAATGGTTATTAAATATGATCATCTTTTCATCGAACATTACAAGGAAGATACTGTATCTATAATTAGGACGATAAAAGATCTAACCCAAAATGGTATAGACAATTATACCAATATGGCCAACTATTGGATGCAGACAACCAATCAAGTCAATAGTGATGAGAAAAAGGCTGCCCTGCTCAACATGTTTTCTCATTCGAAAGTTGCACTCATATACGGCTCTGCCGGTACTGGAA
>CAYOGM010000057.1:0-16678 GCA_964403595.1 uncultured Acetatifactor sp.
ATTACTTTGACTTTTCAGATGGATGACGAGCCGGGATGTTTGTCGGACGTACTTAAGGTAATTGCAGAGTACCATGGGAATATTTTGACGATTCATCAAAGTATTCCGATTAATGGTATCGCTTCCCTTAGTCTGAGTATTCAGGTACTTAAGACCACCGGGGATATTTCCAAAATGATTGAGAAAATGGAAGACCAGAAGGGTGTACATCACGTCAAGATTCTGGCCAGAGAATAAAGCAAAAGGAGAAAACCATGGTTAATGTAGCAGTATTAGGTTATGGCACCGTAGGTAGCGGTGTGGTAGAGGTAATTGAGAAAAATAAGGATATGGTTAACAAGAAGTCCGGTCAGGAGCTGAATGTTAAGTACATACTGGATTTGAGAGATTTCCCCGGAGATCCTTATGAGGATAAGGTGGTTCATGATTTTGATACTATCGTAAATGACGAGGATGTGCAGATTATCTGTGAGACCATGGGTGGTGTGGGCGCAGCTTATGCATTTACCAAGTCTGCTTTGGAGAAGGGCAAGAGCGTTTGTACCTCCAATAAGGAGCTGGTAGCAAAGCACGGTCCTGAGCTTTTGCAGATTGCAAGAGCAAACAACTGTAACTATTTGTTTGAGGCGAGTGTAGGCGGCGGTATTCCTATTATCCGTCCTTTGAATTACTCTTTGACCGCAGAGCGTATTGAGGGAATCAATGGTATTCTGAACGGAACCACCAACTATATTTTGTCCAAGATGGAGATGGAAGGCGCAGATTTTGATACAGTGCTTAAGGAGGCACAGGAGAAGGGTTATGCAGAGCGCAATCCCGAGGCTGATGTGGAAGGACATGATGCATGTCGTAAAATCGCTATTTTGTCCTCCTTGATGATGGGCAAGAACGTAGATTCCGAAAAGATTTACACTGAGGGTATCACTAAGGTGACCGCAGATGATTTTGTATATGCTAAGGCAGCAGGCAAGACTGTAAAGCTTTTGGGCAGAAGTGTGGCAATGGGTGAGAGCGAGGTGCTTGCAATGGTAGCTCCTTTCATGATTGACAAGTCTCATCCCCTTGCAATGGTAAATGATGTATTTAATGCAGTATTTGTAACCGGTAATATGCTGGGTGATTCCATGTATTATGGTCGTGGTGCGGGTAAGCTGCCCACTGCAAGTGCTGTGGTATCCGATGTGGTAGACTGTGCAAGACATCTTGGCAAGGTGATTATGTGTTTCTGGGATGATGAGGATGCAAAGCTTGCAGATGTTTCTGAGCTGGAGAGAAGCTTCTATGTACGCGTGAAGGCTTCTGCCAAGGATGAGGCTGTTGCTTTGTTGGGTGATGAGGTGCTCACTGTTCCCGGGCGAGATGAGGATTTGGTGATTTTCTCCAAGTCCATGAAGGAGAAGGATTTTGCAGCTTGCTGTGAGAAACTTGGGGATGCAGTACTTAGCAAGATTCGTTTGTATTAAGTAATGAGGCGCGGTAGCGCCAGTAAACGATTGGCTGTAAATCATTAGCTATGAAGTATTAACTATGAAGTATTAGCTTTGGATTAAGAAAGGAATATTGAGGAGTATAAATTATGTCTAAGGTAGTAAAATTTGGTGGAAGTTCTCTTGCAAGTGCAGATCAGTTTAAGAAGGTTGGTGACATTATTCGTGCGGATAAGGAGCGTATGTATGTTGTTCCTTCTGCACCCGGTAAGCGTTCCAAGGACGATACCAAGGTAACGGATATGTTGTATGCATGCTATGCATTGGCAGAGGAAGGGAAAGATTTTGCCAAGGAGCTCAAGGCAATTAAGGCTCGATACGAAGAGATTATCAAAGGTTTAAAGCTGGATTTGAGTCTGGACGGTGAGTTCAAAATAATTGAGAAAAGTTTCAAAGAAAAAGCAGGTTCCAACTATGCGGCTTCCCGTGGTGAGTACTTGAATGGTATTATCATGGCAGCATATCTGAGCTATGAGTTCATTGATGCGGCAACTGTTATTTTCTTTGATGAAAAGGGCGACTTTGATGCAGCAAGGACGAACGACGTGCTTTCTGCAAGATTACAGAAGTGCAAAAATGCAGTTATTCCCGGATTCTACGGTGCATTGCCTGACGGAACTGTGAAGACCTTCTCCAGAGGCGGTTCCGATGTGACCGGTTCCATCGTTGCCAAGGCAGCAGGGGTTGATGTATATGAGAACTGGACTGATGTATCCGGATTTATGATTGCTGATCCCAGAATCATTGATTCTCCTGAGAGCATTGATGTAATCACTTATAAAGAACTTCGTGAGCTTTCCTATATGGGTGCCAGTGTACTTCATGAGGATGCTATTTTCCCAGTTCGCCAGGAGGGTATTCCTATCAATATCAGAAATACCAATGCACCTGATGACAAGGGAACCTGGATTGTAGGCAGCACCTGTCAGAAGTCCAAGTATGTTATCACCGGTATTGCAGGTAAGAAGGGCTTTTGCTCTATCAATATTGAAAAGGATATGATGAACTCTGAGATTGGTTTTGGCAGAAAGGTGCTTCAGGCATTCGAGGAGCAGGGTATTTCCTTTGAGCATGTGCCCTCCGGTATCGATACCATGACTGTATTTGTGCATCAGGATGAGTTCATGCACAAGGAGCAGCAGGTTGTGGCAGGTATCCACAGACTGGCGAATCCTGATACCATCGATATTGAGTCCGACATTGCACTGATTGCAGTGGTGGGTCGTGGCATGAAGTCCATGCGTGGTACTGCAGGAAGAATTTTCGCGGCACTGGCACACAACCACATCAATGTGAAGATGATTGATCAGGGTTCCTCTGAGCAGAATATTATTATCGGTGTATCGGATGAAGATTTTGAGACTGCCATCAAGGCAATTTACGATATCTTTGTAATTACCAGAATTTAAGATGTGAATGACGCCCCGGGCTATGCCCGGGGTTTTGCGATTTGTAGGTTTTGGCGGGCTTTGGGGATTGGTTGTCAGTATATTGCGCCGCGGGTGTCTGTTTGGGTAAAAGGGAGAAGGACGATAGGATGAGGAAAAGTGTGGAAATGTGTCGATTTGTGTCGAAATGGCAGATATTTCCAATGATAAAATAGAAAAATGAAAAAATATAAAATATTTTAGAAAAATGTGTTGACAAATGTTTGGCGGCGTGTTATATTTAATTCAACAAAACAACAGAGAGAAACAAAATCTAAGAAAAGGAGGTACGGTCCACCTAACTACTTAATTTAAAACAAGAAATCTTCCATTGAGGTACCAATGAACAAGGTACAGGGTATTTCCCCTAAGAGAAAAATTCACATAGATTATCGAGTACACAGAAGAAAAAGTAGCGGATTACCAAAGAATATTAAAACACTTGGAACGTTACAGTATCCTATACAAAAGAGGAGTGGAAAGAGTACAAAGGAGAAAATGGAAGAGAAGAAAACTTCATAATGAAAACGGATTGAGAATTATGACTCGAAAATCCCTACAATGTTTAAAAAATGTATAATTCGAAAGAACTACAAGGTATACTAAAGAAAGGAAAAGAGTCCAATGGAGAGCATAGTTTAAGAGGGTGTATTGATTAACAGAGAATCGATACACCCTCATTCGTTGTGCCTAAGTTGTGCTTTGGACTGGAAGTATTTGTGTTTGGGCGGGCTTCCCGCTGTATGAGTTCGGGGCTGTGTAGGGGGAATGGGTCTTAAGTTTTTATAAAGAAGTATTTTATAGTGGAAAAATGTCGAAAAGTAATGTATGATATTGTGTGGACAGTCAGGCCGGATTGCAGTGACTGAAATATGATATGAGGAGTAAAGGAATGGAACAGAATACTCAGGAGCAGCTTGAGAGACGAGAAGCGAGAAGAAAACGTCGTGTGCGTAATCAGATTATGGCATATACAACAGTGGTTGTTTTTATAGTGGTAGTGGCGGTAGGAATTGTATTTGGAGTACAGTACCTGACTACTGCAAGTAAGGAACAGGAACAGCAAAAGCAGGAGCAGGTAGATGCGCTGGTTGGCGCAGAGTCTTCTATGGAAGCATTGGAGTCAGAACAGGAGACTGAGAGTGAGACAGTGGCGGAGCTTACACCGGAACAGAAGCTGGATGAACTGGTGAATGCAGGGATTGAAGTAATGCCCTTGGAGGACAAGGTGGCAGGTCTCTTTATCGTAACGCCGGAGTCCATTACCGGAGTTGGAACTGCAGTGAAAGCCGGTGAGGGCACCAAGAATGCTTTGACGAAATATTCTGTGGGCGGTATCGTATATAATACCAAAAATATCCAGAGTGAAGCCCAGTTCAAAGAAATGATTGAAAATACCAATTTGTATGCTAATTACCCGCTGTTCATCGCGGTGGAGGATGAGGGCGGTAAGATTAGTCCGTTGGCAGAAAAGGGTTTGGTTGAGAAACAGAAAAATGCGAAAGCCATTGCAGATGCGGGTGAGATTGATAATACGCAGGCAGTTGGAGCAGCCATGGGGGCATACCTTGCGGAGTATGGATTTAATTTGAATTTTGCACCTGTGGCAGATATAAGCAGTGTGGAGAATTCCATCATGGAGGACAGAGCTTATGGAACGGAAGTGCTGACTTGTGGAGATTATGTTGCAGCGATGGTAACCGGTCTGGAAGAACAGGGTATAAGCTCCTGTTTGAAGCATTTTCCCGGAATGGGCAGTACCACACAGAATCCTGATGACGGTTTGTCTTCCACGGAGAGAACTGCGGAGGATTTTAGGGCTAATGAGTTTGAAGTGTTCAAGGCAGGAATCGCAGCAGGAGCAGATATGGTTATGGTAAGCCATATGGCGGCACCCTCTCTGGCAGGAGACAATACGCCTTGTTCCATGTCGGAGGCGGTTGTAACTGACATTTTGCGAGGAGAGCTTGGATACGAGGGTGTGATTATTACTGATTCCATGAGTCTGAAGGCCATATCTGAATATCATGGAGCAGATGAGGCGGCTGTTATGGCCCTCAGAGCAGGATGTGATATGATTCTCATGCCGGAGGATTTTGAACTGGCATATAATGGCGTGTTGGAGGCTGTTCAGAGTGGTGTAATTTCTGAGGAGCGTATCAACGATTCCTTGAGAAGAATTTATCGAATTAAATATGCGGGCAAATTAGAAGAATAAAAGGCATAGGGGTGCATATCAAAATATCGAAAGGGTATTTTGATATGCACTTTTTATGTTTGTGTAAATTTATGCTCGCTATTCCGATTTCGTGGTTTATGAGTTCTATATTTTCGTCAACGTTTTATCAATTGACAAGGACATATCATTGGAATATAATGACAATGAGACAATAGTGTTGAAAAACTGTTGTTAATACATAAAAAAGAAGAAAGGAATGGGGAGAAAATGTTTTTAAAGAAAGCAAAAAGATTTTGGGCTGGTGTGTGTGTATTTTCGTTGCTGGCTACAAGTATCAACCAATGTACCCTGACGGCCATGGCGGCAGAAGATGTGGGTGTGGAGACAGTTAATGTTGTTGAGGCACAGGAAGACTTGGGTGAAGACACTTCAGAGTCAGACATTTATGCAGAAGATATGGTCGAAGTAGAGTTGCCTGATGTGGTGATGGACGAGGAGTTTATTGCAATGGAAAGCGAACTCGACGATGTGGGAACTATTGATGGCGACGACATTTCTTATGTAGTGAGCCGAGATGATGAAGGAAATATTACTGGATACTGGGGAACCTTCAACAAAACCAAAGGGATACTTACCTTTAGTGAAAATGTAGTAGGTGTTGGTGAGGGTGCATTCAAATATGATGCAAATGTGGATACCTTTTATGATGAGATTAGGTTTATAAAATTTGAGGATGGGTCTCAGGTTAAGGCACTTGGTCCTGAAGCATTTATGAATTTGCCTAATTTGGAGGGGGTAGACCTTTCAAATTGTATGTTATTGTCCTATATTTCCAAATCTGCGTTTAGCGGTTGTGCAAGTTTGGAAGATGTTAAGTTTTCCAGCACATTACAGAAGATTTATGCTTCTGCATTCTCAAAATGTGTGAAACTTACTACCATTACCCTTACGAAGGGTCTGATTGAGGTGAGTGGTAGTGCATTCAGTGATTGTACAAGCCTTTCCACTGTTATTATTGAGTCCAGTAATATAACCTGTGGAACGAGTATTTTCTCGAATTGTACAATTGATAATATTCAGTTTGCAGGTGGTAATACTGTGTTACCCGGCAATCTGTTTAATGGAGCGACCTTTAAAGAGACTGCTGAAATAGTGATTCCTTACTATGTGCAGGAGATTGGTGATGGTGCGTTTAGCGGTAGTAAAAACCTGACTTCCGTAACTTTTCAGGATTTGGTAGAAAATCCCAGTGCCTTGGCATCCATTGGAAAGAAGGCCTTTTATAATTGTAATGTGCTTAAGGAGGTTACTTTTCCGAATTCAGTAAAGGTGATTGAGGAAGGTGCATATCAAGGGTGTAAGACATTAACCAGTTTGGTGATTCCCAATACGGTTACCTTATTGGGGAAAGATGCCTTTAAGGATTGTGAGAAAATTGAAGAGCTTACTATATCTGACGCAATTTCTAGTCTGGGAGCTTCTGTTTTTGAGAACTGTAAAGCTTTGAAAAGTGTGGAAGTTCCTTCTGGATTGACTTTGGTATCGGATGCTATGTTTAAGGGATGTACTGGACTACGTAGTGTATCTATTCCTACTACAGTGAAGTCTATTGGAAAGAGTGCTTTTGAGAATTGTATTGTTCTTCCTACCATTGTACTTCCGGATACAGTAGAATCTGTGGGTAGTGCAGCTTTTAAGGGATGTGAAAAATTAAATAATCCTTCGATGCCTAAGGAGTTGGAGGATTATCCTTCAGAACTTTTTGCAAACTGCTATGACTTAGGAACTATCTCTACCTCTGCAGAACCCGGTGAATCAGGAAAATTGGTAATACCTGGAGCTGTTAAGACCATTGGTTCCTATGCTTTTGAGGACTGTGACGGTATTCTATATCTTACTATTTCTAAAAATGTGGAAAAGATAGATGGTGGAGCATTCCAGAATAATACCTTTATTGATACAGTAACTTTTGAAACCATGGATATTGCCTGTGGAACAAAGATTTTCACAGGGTGTCTGTTGCTGAATGTGGTATTTCCCGAAGGAGTTACTGAAATTCCTAAGAATCTGTTCTCCTGTGGTGGTTTTAATGCGGACAGAACAGTTACGATTCCTTCTACTGTTACCAAGATTGGAGACAATGCATTTGGTGGTGAAGCGAATACTGTAACAACAGTTACCCGAATTGTTTTTAATGATGATTCTCAGTTGACTACTATTGGTGATAAAGCATTTACTTATTGTACGGCAATTGAGACCTTTGATATGCCTGTAACGGTAACCAGCATTGGTAAGGAGGCATTTAAGGGTAGCAAGAAATTACAGGCAATTACCATCCCGGAAAATGTAACTGCCATTGGTGCAGGAGCATTTCAGGATTGTGAAAATCTGACTGAAGTTCGTTATAATGCAATTAATAGTACCGCAGGTACTTCTACTGTAAGCAGTAAGAAGGTTGGTCCCTTTGTGGATTGTAACATTCATACTATTTTACTTGGTGATAAGGTAGAGACTTTGCCGGCTTACTTGTTCTGTGGAGCAAAGTTCTCCATTGACAGTAACCGTCCCGAAGTGAAGCTTATTACCTTGAATATTCCTACTTCTGTAGGAGAAATCGGAGAGTATGCGTTCTCCAATATTACAAACCTTTCAAAGGTGTATTTTCATGAAAAATCTGCTCTTAGAGCAGTAGGTGCTTATGCATTTAATGAGTGTGGTGCTTTGGAAGAGTGCAAATTGCCGGATACAGTGACCACAATCGGCAATTCCGCTTTTAGAGGTTGTGTAAACCTGGGGGAAATGAATATTCCTACCAGCCTTATTAACCTTGGAAGTTATGCGTTTTATCAGTGTAGTCTTGTTAAGGAGTATACAATTCCGGCAGAGGTAACAAGTATTGAAGAGTCTACATTCTATAGCAATACGGCTCTTGAGACTATCACCTTTGATGGATATAATATTACAGCTATTGGTGCATCTGCATTTAAAGATTGTACTAGTTTGAAGGCTGTCACCATTCCTACCGGAACCACCTCCATTGGAGCGTATGCGTTCCAGAATGATGCAGCGCTGGAGACGATAGTGATTCCTGCCTCTGTTACAGAGATTGGAACAGATGCATTTAAGGGGTGTACCAATGCAAAGTTTATGGTAATTCCCGATTCCTATGCGGAGACCTGGTTGAAGGATAATGGATTTACATCACAGATTGATACAACAGGTGTAAGCATTATCACTTATGTATTGGATGGTGGTGATAATGATGTTCGCAATATAGGTGGCTACAGAGAGGGAGATGTGTTTACTTTCTTCGATGCTACCAAACCCGGATATTCCTTTGATGGATGGTATCTGGATGAAAAATTCACCAATCGTGTTTATAATTTGACTGGTCGTACCGGTGACTTCACTTTATATGCAAAGTGGATTGAAGGTAATTATACCATTACATATGAATTAGACGGCGGCGAGAATCATCCCGATAATCCGACCAATTATACTTATTATGATGCTTTCAAATTCCAGAATCCTACCAGAGAAGGATATAACTTCAAGGGTTGGTATTTGGACAAAGAGTGGAAGACAAATATCAAAGAAATCAAAGAAGGCTCTTGGGGCGATCTTACCTTGTATGCAAGATGGGATCCAGCGCAGTATACTGTAAAATTTGATGGTAAGAACAAGAATGCAGTTCTTAGTGCTACATCCATAAAAGTTTATTTTGATCGGGTATATGGTGACTTGCCTACTGCAACAAGAGAGGGTTATATATTCGATGGCTGGTATACCGAAGATAATGTACTGATTACCAAGGATACTGTAGTAAGCATTGCCGCAAATCATACGTTGTATGCGAAGTGGGTGCTGGATGTAAAAGTGGAGAATCCTACCTCCAATATTGAAACCGGCAGGACACTTGAAAAGGGAACCAAAGTTATGCTTTCCACAGCAACTCCCGGAGCGTATATCTACTATACTATAACTACTTTTGCGGATGAGGAAGAAAGTACTACCGATGGTGATGATGACAAAACTGGTACAGTAGATGGCGAGGATGGTGCTACCGACGGTTACGATAAAAATAATGACACCACGGATGGCAATGATGGAGCTGCTGATGGCGGAGACAAGGCCGCAGTTGCTTATGCAGGCAGAGTGCTTAGTACAAGTTTCGAAAATGAGGGTGGTACAAATATTCTTTATAGTGACCCCATAGAAATTACTGAGAACACCATTATTCGTGCATTTGCAGTAAAAGAAGGTTACAAGAATAGTCAAGTTGTTGAATTCGTATATTATGTAAAAAATGAAAAGACTAACTGGGGTGACCTTATTGCAGAGGATCGTGCACTGTTTAAGGATGGTTCGGAGGTTCCTGAGGGAATCTGGGTTGCAGGTGTAAAGGATACAGAATACACCGGTAAGGCAATCAAATTTGACATCCGTGTATATGATCATAAGACGATGTTGACGGAGAAGAAAGATTATACAATCAAGTATTCCAACAACAAGAAGGTTGCTTCCGCGTTAGACAAAAAGGCTCCTACTGTTACTATTACCGGTAAGGGCAATTATAAGGGCAAGCAGCTTGTTAAGTTTAACATTTTGCGTAGAGATATCAGCGGAGATGAGTTTGAAGCAGATGATATTTGGGCAGCAATTACCGGAAAGGTTCAGAAACCTGCTCCCGTAATTACATGGGGTAAGACCAAGCTGAAGAATAACAAAGACTTTACAGTTGATTCCGCTTCTGCTATGGGCTATTCCGCAGGTGGTACCTATACGGTAACTGTAACAGGTATAGGTAACTATTGTGGTACCAGAACACTTGAATTTACTTTGACCAATAAGCCTTTAATGTCTAAGGCGAAGATTGCCGGCGTGAAGGCAGTAAGCTATACCGGCAAGGCAAGAACTCTGCCTATTAGCGTGACACATAGTGGTATTCCTTTGACAGAAGGTACCGATTATGAAGTAGAGTATCGCAACAATGTTGAGATTGGAACTGCCACGGTAGTCATTACCGGTAAGGGCAATTATGCAGGCATCAAGAAGATCAACTTCAAGATTAATCCGGTTGCAACCATTAATAAAGTGAGCTTTACCTTCAGTCCAGTAACCTATACAGGTAATGCAATTACCATAGACAGTAAAGAGAATCCTTTGAAGATATCTGCAAATTACAAGGGAATTCCTTTGACAGAAGGTACAGATTATGTGGTTGAAAGCTACAGCAATAATGTGGCGGCAGGTAAGGCAACAGTAGTAATCAGAGGTATTAATTCTTATTCCGGAACGGTTAAGAAAACCTTTAAGATTGATGCTGCTAATGTTGGTAATCTGAAATTGAAATTCATAAATGAGAAGGGTGAGATTATCACTGGTACGGCGGTATTTGGTTACTGCAAGGGTGGTACAAAGCCTTCTGTATATCTTGAGTATGAAGGAAAAGCTCTTCAAGCAGGTACGGATTATACCTTGAGCTATAAGAAGAACAAGGCTCTTGGTGTTGCTACCATTACTGTAAAGGGTAAGAAGAACTTTAAGGGTACTTTAGCAGGAAGCTTTACCATTACACAGCAGGATATTAGCAAGGTTAGAATTAGTGTTCCTGATATTGCTTATCAGAATGCAGCCAATATTTATGTTTCCAGTCCTGTAATTTATGATTTGGATGGCAAAAAGCTTGCTGCAGGTAAGGATTATTCCCAAAATGTGGTTTATACTTATGCAGTTGATTGCTATGTAATGCAGGGGACGACAGAGATATTCCGCGAGGGTGGTACTCCCGTAGATGCGAAGGATATTTTGCCTGTAGGTACTATGATTAAGGCAACTGTATCCGGTGCAGGCAATTATGTAGGTCAGATTGAAGGTGTTTACAGAATTGTTAAGGGATCCATCGCTAATGCAAAGGTAACCGTTATTGATCAGGAATATACCGGAAGAGAGGTTCAACCCGGTAAGAGTCAGATTACAGTGGTGGTAGGAGATACTACTCTTGCACCTACGGATTACGAAATTGTTGGATACAGCAAGAATGTTTCCACAGGTACTGCAACCATCACATTGCGTGGTGCTGGAGATTACGGTGGAACTGTTACTGCTAAATTCAAGATTTATCAGCAGAATTTCATTGTTTCCAAGATTATGAGTTTGTTTGGATTCTAAGAATTTAATATTCTAAAACAAGGAGCATGTCAGTTAAGGGGAACCGAGGCTGACATGCTCTTTTGTTGTGGGAATACAGAATGTAAACAGGATACTTGACAAACTTGTCTATAAGCAGTAGACTAAGGATGTCTACAGATGATAGACAAGGAGGCGTGATATGGAAGAGATTAAATTAGGATTAGTGGAAGCCCGATTTGCGGACATTATCTGGCAGAATGAGCCGCTTACCACAAGGGAACTGATTGATTTATGTGAAAAGGAATTGGAGTGGAAGCGTACTACTACCTACACTGTATTGAAGAAGTTGTCTGAAAAGGGAATTTTTAAGACAGAGAACAGCGTTGTGACATCTGTGTTGTCCAAGGATGAGTTTTATGCCATTCAAAGCGAGCAGTTTGTAGACAATTCTTTTAAGGGGTCGCTTCCGGCCTTTATTGCGGCGTTTACATCAAGAAAACGATTGTCCAAGGAGGAGTTGGATGCCATAACACAAATGATTGATTCCTACAGGGAGGAGTAGCCATGGCAGATATTTTTCAAAATATATTAAATATGAGTTTTTCAGCAAGCTTTTTGATTGTGGCAGTATTTGTACTCCGAATTGTATTAAAGAAAGCGCCAAGACAGGTTATTTGCCTTTTGTGGGGGCTGGTGGCGTTCCGTCTCATTTGTCCGTTTTCCATAGAGAGTGTTACGAGTCTCATTCCCAGTGCAGAACCAATTCCGCAGGATTATGACAAGATGATAAGCCCTCAAATAGAGAGTGGTATTGAATTTATTGATAAGTCTGTTAATCCTGTGATTGAACAGCCTATTGGGCCGAATACTTTTGAAGCAACAAATCAGTTAGTGATATGGATGGGGATTGCCGGATGGCTTTGGGGGATAGGAGTACTTGTGCTATTGGTATATGCCTGTATCAGTTATGGAGTGTTATACAGAAAGGTTCGGGCATCGGTTCCGATGGGAGAGAAAATTTATCTGTGTGACGATATAGAGACTCCTTTTATATTGGGAATTGTGAAGCCTCACATTTATATGCCTTCCGGTATGGAGGATGAGGTGAGCAGGTATGTAGTGGCCCATGAAAAGGCACATTTAAAAAGACTGGACCATTTTTGGAAACCCTTTGGGTATGTGCTTTTGGCGGTGTACTGGTTCAATCCTCTCATGTGGATTGCATATGTTCTGTTGTGCAAAGATATCGAAATGGCCTGTGATGAGCGGGTGGTACGGGATATGGAGCTGGAAGAGAAAAAGGCTTATTCCAAAGCATTGATTTTTTGTAGTGTTACGCGCAAAATGATTGCAGCCTGTCCATTGGCATTTGGTGAGGCAGGAGTGAAGACCCGAGTAAAGTCTGTTTTGAATTATCGGAAGCCTTCTTTTTGGATTGTTTTGTTGGCGATTGCAGCACTGGCGGGAGTAGTGGTATTTTTTATGACAAATCCTGTTTCAGAGGATCAACCGGAGTCACAGGAGACAGCTGAGAAAGTGGAAGAGCTAATAGCTCAGGAGTCTGCCTTGGTGGAGGCGCTTGAACAAGCGGCAAATAAACAGGAGGCCCTTGAACAGAAGGAGGCTGATGCGGTGGATGAACTTAAGGAGCAGGCAGAGGCCGCCCGGAAAGCGGAAGTGAATCAGCTGCTGGTAGAAAAATATGTGGATATCAGTCAGTTAGAAATAAGGGAAGGTGTAGGAGAAGAGGAACTTGTTTTTGAAGACAGAGTATTTGTCTGTGAAGATAAAGTACAGAATGAATTAGAGCAATTGGTTTACTATGACTATTATTTTAACTCGAATGGTTCTGACAATTCCTATGCTAAATTAAAGGATCTGATGGGAAGCGAGAGCTTACAGATTTCCGTTCAAAACCAGCAGAAGCAGTTTAAAGAGGGAATATACATGTCTGAGTATCGTATTCATGAACTGGAAACATTGTCTCAGGATACAGTGCTGAAAGCGTCCGATTCCACCAAGGATTATATTTTGAAAATACAGGAAAAATGTGATTTGGCAGAATGGGCAATTGTTAAGACTGATGTCAGTTGGAAACATAATCCCAGGTCATTGGAGCATGCCCAGTTGGGAGATGGTCGGTATACCCGATATTATATAGTTGGTAAAGCCCAGGTAGATTCTGATTTCAAAATGTATGAGGTGGTTTGGGGAGAGTATCATAATATTGACATGCAGGAAGAAATAACAGAAGAACCTCCTACATTGGAGGAAGTGATAAAGCGGATTGAAGAAGCAATTCCTTTGGAGGAGGCAACACCACTTACCACCACAGCTGATTTGCCGGGAGGTGACCAACTGTATTTTCTGGATGCAACGACTGATGGCAAATATTCTCTGTATGGTTTTCACAGTGATGAATACTACTATACAGGGCTTCTGATTAATTATAAACTGAATGGTCGGGAGTACCGGAATTACATAACGGATATCGAGCACTGGATAGGTTATGAATTTCCCCGTATAGCCGAATGCGAGACCGGAGATTTGTTAATGACTTATTGCTATGGCGGTGGAACCGGCGTACATATGGATCGATTCTTTTATTTTGAAGCCAATGCGGATGGTTCGTTAAAGAGATATGAGCTGACAGTTGATTCACTGATGGAGCAGGCAGAGGATTTGGTTTCTTTTAACATGGACACAGATAACAAGGTAGTGAAGATATTTGACCAAGAAGGCGGCAAGAAGGAGCATTTTGCATCAATTCCCTATGAAGATGCCCTGAATGGACAGGAGTACATAATCAACGGGATTTATTGTGATTCCTGTCAGGTGAAATTTATGCTGGAACCCAATATGCTGATTCTGGGCTATGGATTCTGGGTAGAGGAATCGGTGATGCCTGTTCATATCGGTGAGTTGGCATTTAGAATCAATGTGGAGCATGAGGGAGATGAGGTCAGGCTGGTGCTCAGTGATGTGAGCACCTATTCTACAGGTGGGATACTGGATTTTCCGGCGAAGCAACAAACTGGTATAAGCTCTAAGGACGAGGCTGTGGTGATAGTGCGAGAGCAAGTGATTGAGGCCTATGAAAATGTGCATGGTCCCTATGTGCCATCGGATGTAGAGCCTACTCTTTATTCCGATGACTCGGAGCGTCTGGCATATATCATTCCCCGGCTGGAGGTAAGTGAGGAGACGGAAGAGTACTATGTGATACCTGTCATATGGGATTTTCGAGTGTATAAGAGTACAGGGGAGGTGAAGGTGTATTATAATGGTATAGACCCTCTGGAGTACACCTTCGACCCTGCTAATCCCAACCATTTGGCGTTTGCAGGATAGATAAGAAAATGAAAGATCTGAATAGTGTGGATACAAAATAAATTTTGGTGTGTCCACTTTATAGGGTACATTTTAATGTAGGTCGAAGTATCTATGTAAAAAAACGTTGCCAAAAGATACTTATTTTGATGAAAAATGGAATCTAAAAATCGATTTTTTCAATATGGATACTTGAAAAAGCATAATTTATATGTTTTTTACACAATATTCTTCAAAAAAGGATTCTGAAAAGATAAAAAAATTGCATAGATACTTCGTGGAAATACGATATAAAATGCCACCAAAATCGTGGTAATAAAAAAAGGAACCGATATCCTCGGTTCCTGTCAAGCGCGAGACGGGGATCGAACCCGCGACCCCCTCCTTGGCAAGGAGGTGCTCCACCGCTGAGCCACTCGCGCATAAATATGTTGTTCTTACGAACAAATAATACTTTACTACAGAGTGGGGGAAATGTCAATACTATAATTAAAATTTTTGAATTTAATTTTAAAAAGGCGGTAATTCCTTGCGAAGCTGTGTAGATTATAATAAAATAAAGATAAGAAGAAAATAGGATGAAGATGAAAACAACATAAAATTGGAAAGAATGGTTGTTAAAGCGGAAAGGTAAGAGATTTTGGAATCGAGAAATTATACAAGCAGGGAACTTTTGACGCGCTTTGCCCCTTATTATCGGAAATACCGGGTGACGCTGGTAATGGATTTGCTGTGTGCAGCGCTGACTACAGTGTGTGAGCTGGTATTGCCCCTCATCATGAGGTATATCACCAACGAGGGAATCAATGATTTGGCAGCTTTGTCAGTAGCAACCGTCGGCAAACTGGGTGGTTTGTATCTGGTACTTCGCATTATTGATGCTTTGGCAGCTTATTATATGGCGGATGTGGGGCATGTGATGGGAGCCCGTATTGAGACGGATATGCGTAGGGATGCCTACAATCATTTGCAGAAGCTGTCTGACACCTATTACAACAATACTAAAGTCGGACAGATTATGGGGCGCATCACTAATGATTTATTTGATGTGACAGAGTTTGCTCACCACTGTCCGGAGGAGTTTTTTATCGGCTTTATCAAGCTGGTGATTTCTTTTGTGATTTTGGGGCGAATCAATATGCCTCTTACGCTTATTATTTTTGCATGGGTGCCGGTTATGGTGGCGGTATGTCTGCCTCTTAATCTGCGGCTTCGCGGTACCTTTCGCAAACAGCGGGGACAAATTGGTGAATTGAATGCCCGCATTGAGGATAGTCTGCTGGGGCATAAGGTGGTAAAGGCTTTTACCAATGAGTCGGTTGAAAATGAGAAGTTCGGTAAGGATAATCAGACCTTTTTTGATATCAAGAAGAAGACCTATCTGTTTATGGGACTTTTTCATACTACGGTTCGTGGATTTGATGGTCTGATGTATCTGACGGTGCTGGTAGCAGGCGGAATCTTCATGGTAGAGGGGCTGATTGCACCGGGAGATTTGGTGGCGTATCTTTTGTATGTGTCAACTATGATTGCCACTATCCGTAGAATTATCGAGTTTGCGGAGCAGTTCCAGCGAGGTATGACCGGTATTGAGCGTTTCCTGCAGATTATTGATGCAGATATTGAGATTTTTGATGAGCCCGGTGCTGTGGAGCTTAAAAACCCTAAGGGCGATATTGTGTTTGAAAATGTAAGTTTTGAATACCCTGATGACCATAACAGGGTGTTCAGAGATTTGAAATTGTCCATTAAGGCGGGAGAAAAGGTGGCAATTGTAGGACCCTCCGGTGGGGGCAAGACCACTCTTTGCAATCTGATTCCCAGATTTTATGATGTGACGGCAGGACGGATTACGTTAGATGGTGAGGATGTGAGACATTTTACACTCAAAAGTCTTCGTGGCAGCATTGGTATGGTTCAGCAGGATGTGTATTTGTTCTCAGGGACGATTTTGGAGAATATTGTGGATGGTAAGCCCGGTGCTTCTAAGGATGAGGTGATGGAGGCGGCCAAGCGTGCAGGAGCCCATGATTTTATCATGGGACTTAAGGAGGGATATGATACCTATGTGGGCGAGCGCGGCGTGAAGCTTTCCGGCGGGCAGAAACAGCGTATCAGTATTG
>CAYOGM010000058.1:0-16050 GCA_964403595.1 uncultured Acetatifactor sp.
ATGAGGTGTCCAGCAATGTGCTGGAAGAGGTGGAGAGCCAGCTGGGCGAATTGAATGGCGAGGCTTTTCAGACTACTATGTCTGATTTCTGGACATCCATACAGGAACTTTCCAAGGACCCTGCAAGTAGCGTTACCCAGGGACTTATGGTGCAAAGAGCATCGGAGTTTGTGGAGAGAGCAATCGCGGTGTATGACGGTCTTTCCTTTTATCAGGACAACTTGAATACACAGATTAAACAGCAGGTAGATTTGATTAACAATTATGGTAAACAGATTCTGGATTTAAATGACAGAATCAGAGCAATAGAGAGTGGCGGTGTGGAGCGCGCCAATGATTTGCGGGACGCCCGCAATCAGATATTGGATGAGCTGTCAGAGCTTGCCAATATGAGTTTTACAGAGGAATTGAATGGCAATGTATCCGTACAGATTGAGGGTGTGGATTTTGTAAAGGGTAGTATGTGTTATGAGATAGCCATGGATGTGGATACATCTACAGGATTCTATACACCGTTCTGGCCTCAGAATGCCGATTACAAGCTTGCTTCTGACGGTTCCAAGATTTATACAATCGATGGTGCGGAAGTGTTTGATTTGAGTATTGAGATTTCCTCTGATTTGGGGACGGATATAGGTGGTTTGAAAGCCATGCTTTTGGCAAGGGGGGACCACAGAGCGGATTACACAGACGTTTCTGAGGAAAATTATGATAAGGTGTCCCAGTCAATAATTATGAACATTCAGGCTGAGTTTGACCAGCTGGTTCATAATGTGGTGAGCAAGATTAATGATATCCTTGCAGAGGCAGCAGGTGTGCAGCAGGGAGATTTAACGGTAATAAACGCTGACGGTTCTACACAGACCCTTACCGGTGTGCGTTTTGTGGAACAGGAAGTGGGCGGCTATATGCGTAATGATGACGGCAGCCCTATTCAAATGTTTGAGAAGATTACAACGGACGGATATACACAGTATACCGGAGCGGATGGTAATACCTACTGGGTGTACAATGAAGAGAATGCCAATCGTGCAGATAGTCTTTATACCTTGAAGAATTTGTGTGTAAGTCAGGAATTGATGCAGAAACCCTCTATGTTGGGATTCCGACTGGAGGATGGCTCCGAGGACCAGGCTACCGCAGATGCGTTGAAGGCAGCGTTCACGGAAGAAATTTATACCTTAAATCCTAATGTAAAGAAGAAGGTTACCTTTAATGATTACTATTCTGATATGGTAAGCCAGGTGTCTAATTCCGGCTATGTATATAGAAGTATTTATGAGAATCAGCTTGACACAGTGGAATCCATCGAAAGTGCCAGAGGGCAGGTGATAAATGTTTCATCTGATGAGGAACTGGCCAATATGATCAGATATCAAAATGCTTTCAATGCATCCAGCCGATATATCAATTCCATCAGCGAGATGTTGGAGCATATTATCAATACCTTAGGAGTATAGGAAAGGAGGTAGCTTATGGCCTCACAATTTTTCGGACTTAATATTGCATATACAGGACTTTTGGCCAGCAATGCTGCCTTAAATACAACCGCTAATAACATTGCAAATGTACAGACGGAAGGCTATAGCAGACAGCAGGTGAACCAGCAGGCTGCCAATGCACTGCGGATGTTTCAGACCTACGGCTGTGCGGGTGCCGGCGTTGAGACTTTGTCTATTGAGAGAATACGAGATGAATTTTATGATGTGAAATTCTGGAATAACAATGCCAAAGTCGGTGAGTACGATATGCAGGTGTACTATATGCAGCAGGTGGAGACCTATTTTAATGACGATGGCGAGAATGCAGGATTTAAGACTGTATTTGATAAGATGATGATTACCGGTATGCAGGAGCTGATGAAGAATCCCAGCGATGCAAGCACCAAGGCGCAATTTGTAGGAAGTGCCGGCGATTTGGTGGAATATTTTAATGGTCTTGCAGGTAATATCGAGGCTTTGCAGAAGGATATTAATCTGGAAATTAAGTTAAAGGTGGATGAAATTAATTCCCTGGCAGGTGAAATTGCCAATCTGAATAAGCAGATTAACACTATCGAGCTGTCTGGGACAACAGCCAATGAACTTCGTGACAGAAGAACCCTTCTCTTGGACCAGCTTTCTAAGATTGTAGATATTGATGTAACGGAGACACCTATTGTGGACACCAACAATCCGGAGCGTGAGACCGGTGGTAATCGCTTTGTGGTAAAGATTGCAGGTGGACAGACTCTGGTGGATACCAGTGAATATCGCGGACTGGAATGTAAGGCAAGAGCCTCCTATGAGAAGGTAAATCAGACAGATATTGACGGACTGTATGATATTTACTGGACGGATGGACAGAAATTCAATATTTATAATGCAGCTATGGGCGGTAATCTGCGAGGACTTGTAGAGATGCGTGATGGTAACAACGGTGAGTACTTCAACGGACTGGTTACAGCGACAGGTGTTGTTACCAATCCGGATACCGGAGAAGAACAGGATACAGTCACTATTCAAGTAACAGATACTTATTTGCAGGATTTGAATAAATGTAATCTTTCCGACCAGGGTGGTGTCATTAATCTGGGCAATCAGGAATTCTATTATGATTCCTGGAGTTATACTTATGATGCAGATACCGATACTTATTCCTATACATTTACACTTTCTGCAACCATGGGTGAAGATGCAAAGAATGCGAAGAGACTTACCAATGACCGTGTAGGTAAATTCGCAACCATCGGCAGTAAGACGGATTATCAGGGAATTCCTTATTATATGAGTCAGATGAATGAGTGGCTTAGAACCTTCAGCCAGAAGTTTAATGACATTTTGGAGAGTGGTTATACATCGGATAATATCCCCGGCATCAAGCTGTTTACCTCCGATTATGCAACGGATGAAGGACAGTTTGATTTCCCGGATGAAACTCGTTACAACACGGGCAACAGTGTTACGGTTGATGTGTCAGATGATAGCTATTATCGTATGACAGCCAAGAATTTCAGCCTTATGGCTGCAGTGGAATTAAATCCCGGACTATTGGCCGAGAAGAGTAATACCGGTGATGGTGTGGAGCAGGGTGATTTGCTGGAGCAGTTGAGCAATATGCCTTATGATAAGAGTACATTAAGCTTCCGCGGAGCTTCCGCATCTGAATTTTTGCAGACAGTGTTGGCAGATGTGGCATTGAATACCAGCAGAGCCAATACATTTGCACAAAGCTATGCCAATATTTCTTATAGCATTGACAACCAGAGAATTGGAATCTCCGGCGTGGATGAGGATGAAGAGGCAGTGAATCTGGTAAAATATCAGAATGGATACAATCTGGCATCCAAGATGATTCAGACCCTTACAGAGATTTATGACCGGTTGATTCTTCAGACGGGAGTATAAGGGATAGGTGTGAAAAATAAATTTTTCACACAGAAATTTGTGCTTGAGCCCAAATTTCCGGTTTTTTGAAAGAACGGAGGCTAATATGAGAATTACAAATAAAATCATGCAGCGTAATAACCTGGCAAATATCAATACCAACAAGATTTACCAGGATAAGCTTAGCACACAGATGTCTACCCAGAAAAAGGTAAACAGACCTTCAGATGACCCTGTAGTGGCAATCCGTGCACTGCGTCTTCGCAGCAGTGTGACAGAGATTACCCAGTACTACAGCAAAAATATTCCTGATGCGGAGAGCTGGCTGGATGTGACAGAAGATGCCTTGAAGAATATGTCTGAAATCGTAACCAGTATGATTGAACAGTGTACTAAGGGTTCCAACGGAGACCTGACCAGCAATGATAGGAATATTATTTTAGAGCAGCTCAAAGCGTTGGGAGAAGAGGTATATGTGACGGGCGATGCAGACTATGCGGGTCGATATGTATTCACCGGATATCGTACCGATACTTCCTTGAGTTTTACAGCGGAAAGCGATACTCCTTATGTGATTACGGAGCAATTGGACAATTCTGCCATTGATGCAATGACTAAGGTGGATTTTGGCAATATTATGAATTGGAATGCGTCCAATTATACCACATTGACAGATGCAGACGAGCAGGCCATTGAATCTTTGGAAATTTATCGTTTCCGTCTTGCCTATGATGACTGTGATGAGAGTTATTTGCCTTCTATTACTTATAAGGACGCAGATGGTAATGATGTGACAATCAATACCACAATGGTACATTCTTATGCAGAGCCCAGCCCTTATACTCAGGTGGCGGCAGACCCTGACGCGGCAATCTTTGTTCCTGAGACGGGAGAAGTGTTGCTTGGAGTCAATAAGTATCAGGAACTGATGGCAATTAAGGATGATGTAGCTACCGTGAAGAACGAGGGTGAAATCCGTATCACTTACCAGAAGAGTGACTGGGAGGTGGGAGACTTGAGACCGCAGCATTATTTCTATTGTAAGTCCGACCCCGGAACAGACGAGGAGATTGAATACAATGCAACCTTCTTGGACGGTGAGGTTGAGAAGCAGGCTATTGAGTATGATGTAGGATTTAACCAGACCATTCGTGTCAATTCTACGGCGGATGAATGCTTCAGCCATGGAATCGGCAGAGAGGTTGATGATTTGGTAACCGCTTTGCAGGAAGTGATTGATTTGGAAGAAATCAAAACAAACATTGAGAATGAGATGGAAAAAGAAGGTGCTGACATAGACAAATTGCAGACTCAGTTGGATGCTGTTGAGAAAGCGCTTACGCTTTCCAAAGATAAGTGTCAGAAGCTTTTTGAAGGTGGAATTACCAGTTTTCAGGGATATCTGGATGATGTAAATCTGTGTATTACCAATTGTGGTACCCGAAGCAGTAAGCTGGAATTGATTGAGAATCGTATGCAGAGTCAGAAGACGACCTTTGAGACTTTGAAGAGTGAGAATGAAGATGCAGATATCACAGAGGTTGCGATTAAACTCAGTTCCGCAGAATTGACTTATGAGGCCGCACTTATGGCCACCGGCAAGGTGATGCAGACAACATTGTTAGACTTCATTTAAGGGAGGTAGTTTATGAGAATCAATACAAAAGCATTTGGTGAGATTGAAATCTCTGAGGACAAGATTATTGTTTTTGAAAAGGGCATTATAGGTTTTCCGGATTTAAAGAGGTTTACTCTGCTTCATGATGAGGAGAGAGGAACCAGCGCAGGAATTCGTTTCCTGCAGTCGCTGGACGAGTCCGGTTTTGCCATGCCGGTAATGGATCCGTTGGTTGTTAAGTCGGATTATGATCCCACAGTGGAGGATGAGCTTCTGGCAGATATGGGGAGTTTGAGCGATGAGAACATTCTTGTTTTGGTGACGGTTACCGTGCCTTCTGATTTGACTAAGATGACAGTGAATCTCCAGGGACCCATTATCATCAATGTAGAGGAGAGAAAGGCTTGTCAGTTGATTGTGGAAGGTTCAACATACCCTGTGAAATTCCCCATCTATGACATTCTTCAGGCAAGAAAGGCAGGTGAGTAGGATGCTGGCGTTATCCCGTAAGAAAAATGAAGCGTTAATTATCAACAATAACATTGAGATTACTGTTTTGGAAGTGAAGGGAGATCAGGTAAAAATCGGCATCTCTGCTCCCAAGGAAGTTCCAATCTATCGCAAGGAAGTCTATATGCAGATTCAGGAAGCCAACAAGGCTGCTGTAGATGCCGGTGGTATGGATGCACTGAAAGCGCTGTTAGGTTAGTGGGCAATAAGTATACTCGGAAAAAACCTTGAAGTCAAGAGTGTTATTTTTGATGGTTTAGTGTATAATAGAATTATGAAGAGTATTCTTCTAATTAGAGGTTACGAAGCCTACCAAAATCGTATTAATAGAGGTTACGAAGCCTACCAAAATCGTATTAATGAAAGGAACAGGCAGTTGTCTGTTCCTTTTATTACATAGAAAGGAGGAGAAATGAACTGGGTTAATGTTGATGAAAGATATTTAGATTATTTGAGGTCATATGAGAGTAGAGTTCCTTTTTCAGACTATGGGGCAAACAAATACAAGCCATTTTTTGGCATACTATTTGAAACAGATGATTTGTTATATATTACGCAGATATCTCATGCGCAAAGTAGGCATTTAAACATGAAGCAGCAAAAAGATTTTTATAAAATATATGATCCTGCGACACCTTCGAGATTGCTTGCGGTTGTAAATTTGAATTATATGTTTCCAGTTCCTAAAAGTGAAGCGTATCCCTTTGAGAAAAAGAAAATTGATACATATAGAACATTTTCGAGCGAGATGGAGAAAAGTAAATATATAGATTTGCTGGATACAGAGTTGAAAGTTATAAATGGAATGGATTTAGACATTGCAGCTAAAAAAATATATGAGAATAAATACAAATTTCCAGAGAGTGCCATAGCAAAAAGAAGTTTAGATTTCAAGGAACTAGAGAAATATGCAAAAAGGTGGAACGCAAAATCATCTTAATTCAAGTCTATTAATTCTGATTCATTCAAAATAAGTCGAGTACAGTTCTGTTGTCTAATCACCTAAATGAAAAATGAAATTTAGAAAAATTTGAAAAAATTAAAAAAAACTATAAACTTCTAATGCAAAATAACCGATAAAAAACATAAGAAACCAGTTTTTGTCGACTTGCGTTTTCGGAGAACGCAGGATTTTCACATGGAGGTGACCCAAATGGCAATTGAACCGTTAGGAAGTGTAATGAGTGTACAGGCCCAGACTGTAAGCGCGCCCAAGCCTGTGGCGCAGGTGGAGAAACCGGAAGTTTCTACCGATTCTACTGTACATGTAGCAGAGAAAGTGGACAAGACCACAAGTGTGGTTGAAAATGCCCAGTCCAAGGGGCAGAATAACAGCTCTGCTGAGCAGGAGCAGCCCAGCAATGAGCAGATTAAGAAGGCTGTTGAGAAGCTTAATAAGAACTTGATGAATTCTGAGGCAGTATTCGGTATTCATGAAGAAACGAACAGAGTAACGATTAAGATTGTTGACAAGGATACGAAGGAAGTAATTAAGGAACTTCCTCCCGAGAAGACGCTTGACATGATTGCGAAAGCGTGGGAGTTGGCAGGTATCTTGGTTGACGAGAGACGTTAATCGGGAAAGGTGGGAATGTTATGGCAATGAGATTGTCCGGCTTGATGTCGGGAATGGATACGGAGAGTTTAATTTCACAACTTGTTGAGGCTAAGAGCACTAAGGTAAATGCAGCGAAAAAGGCTCAGATTAAAGTGGATTGGAAGCAGGAGGCTTGGAAGGATTTGAATACCAAGCTTAAGAATCTGCAGTCCAAATATATAAGTAATATGCGTTTTAGCACTGCTTACAGTAAGAAGACCACAAAGGTTTCTAATGAGAGTGCAGTTAGCGTTATCACCGGAAGTGATGCGGTAAACGGTGTACAGTCTTTGGAAATTAATCAGTTAGCTAAGACCGGTTATTTGACGGGTGCAGAGCTTAAAAGCGCAGATGGAACGACCAAGGGCGATTATACAGCGTTGACCAAGCTCAGTGAGCTGGGGGTAACCGGAGCAGGAACATTCAGCGTGAAAACCAGCAGTGGCTCGGTAGATATTAGTGTTACTGGCGATACTACAATCTCAGATGTACTTACTCAGCTGAAAAGTGCAGGTCTTAATGCGAGTTTTGATGCTAAGAATCAGCGTTTCTTCGTAAGTGCGAAGGAGTCCGGTGTAGCAAATGACTTTAGTCTTACTGCTTCGGATGCCAATGGTCAAGCTGCTTTGTCTGCATTGGGCCTTCAGGTAAATCTGAATCAGGATGCAGCGTCTTTGGCACAATATCAGGAATATGCCGGTTACTATGTGGCAGGTGATAAAGCTCAGACACTGGCTAATATGCAGAGTATGATTGATGCATCTGTACAGTCCAGAGTGGACTCCTATCTGGAGCAGTACAAGACCGCACAGGCAAGCTTGAAGACTGCACAGGATAAGATTGCAGAGCTTGAAGAGAAGTATGCGGATGATCCTTTGGATACTGTGGAGAATTATACTACTCAGATCGATTCCAAGAAGGCAGAGATAGAGAATCTTAAGAGCCAGAAAGAGGATGAGAATCTTACCGAAGAGGAAAAAGCGGAACTTGATGAGCAGATTAAGGCTTTGGAAGAGGAAGTAACTTCTCTTACAGCGAAGAAGACAGATGCTGAGACTTTGGCTAAGCAGAATGAGACTGTTCAGAAGCTGAATGACCAGATTGCAGATATCGCGCAGTATGTGAATGTTACCGAAGATACCGTAGATGGTGTTACTACATATAGTGCTACTGCAACCGATAAGTTAACCGGTGAGGAAGAGGATGCATTCTATGCCAAGGCAGAATATGCAGCAGGTGTAATTGCAAATTATGACCCTAATGATACTGCTACTACCGGTGCAACCAAGGTTTCAGGACAGGATGCAATTATAACGTTGAATGGTGCTGAATTTACCAATAGTACCAATGTATTTGAGATTAATGGCCTGACCTTCACCGCTCTTTCAGAAACGAAAGAGGGAGAGACAGTTACTATTACCACTCAGAACGATACCGATGGTATCTATGATATGGTAAAGGATTTCCTCAAGGAGTACAATTCCATCATCAACGAGATGGATAAGCTTTATAATGCAGATTCTGCCAAGGGTTATGAACCTTTGCTCTCTGAGGAGAAGGAGGCTCTGACTGAGACTGAGGTGGAGGAGTATGAGAAGAAGATTAAGGACGCTCTGCTTCGTAATGACAGCAATCTTTCCGAACTTAGATCAAGCCTTAAGGGCATTATGGCCGGTGGCATTGATGTGAATGGAAAGACCATGTATCTGACGGATTTCGGTATTAATACACTGGGATATTTTAATTCTGCTGACAATGAGAAGAGCGCTTATCATATCGATGGTGATCCCGATGATGAAAGTACTTCCGGTAATGCAGATAAGCTTATGAGCATGATTAGTACTGACCCGGATACGGTAATTTCTTTCTTTACCAAGCTGTCACAGAATCTTTATGATAAGATGACTGATTTGTCCAAATCCTCTGATGGTTACAGAAGTTTTGGAAGTTTCTATGACGACAAGAAGATGAAGTCGGATTATGATAACTATACTACTAAGATTTCCGAGTTGGAAGAGAAATTAAATGATTACGAAGATAAATGGTATGCTAAATTTGCTGCCATGGAGACCGCTATGGCAAAAATGCAGAGTAATGCAAATGCGGTAACCAGTCTTTTAGGAGGATGATGAAATGGCGCTGCCTAACGCTTATGCACAATATCAAAACAATAAAATAATGACGGCAAGTCCGGCGGAACTTACATTGATGCTTTACGAGGGTGCAATTAAGTTTTGCAATATTGCGGAGATGGCCATTGAACAAAATGATATACCCAAGGCGCATCAGAATATTGTTAAAGTTGAGAAAATCATTGATTATTTAAGACAGACACTTGATATGAAGTATGCGGTAGCGCAGGATTTTGAGAATATCTATTCTTATTTGTCCAAACGTCTTGTGGAGGCGAATATCAAGAAAGACAAAGAGATTCTGGAAGAGGTTAATATGCATTTGCGTTCTGTTCGTGACAACTGGAAGGAAGTAATGCGTATCAACAGAGAGAAAGGACAGGCTTAATGGAGAATCAATTAAGTATTTTGTCTGAAAGCCTTGATGAGAAAATCAAAGTTCTGACAGAAATTCAGGAATATAATCTCCGTCAGGAAGAGGCTTTCAAAAATGGTGAGGCAGACATAAGTGCTTTTGACGAGGCTGTGGAAGAGAAAGGACGGTTGATTGAACGGCTGGTGCGTCTGGATGAAGGGTTTGAAATCCTTTATGCCAAATTAGCAGAACAGCTTCGGAACAATCGTGAACAGTATGCAGCCCAGATTAAGGAACTTCAGGAAAAGATTTCTAAAGTCACTGAGATGGGAGTAACCATTCAGGCACAGGAGGCTCGTAACAAGAAACTGGTGGAAGACTATTTCGCCAAGGCGAAGGCGGGTGTGCGACAGAATCGTCAGAGTTCCAAGGTTGCCTATGACTACTATAAGAATATGAGAGGTGCCGGTATGGCATCAGCCCATTTTATGGACAGCAAGCAATGATTCCCGGAAGGGCTCTTCGATAGGAAGGGTCCTTTTTGCGCATTGGAAAGATAGAGGATTTGGGTGGGAATCAGCTACATGTATAAAGATATGTAACGTGGAGGATAAGAGTGTGCGGATTTCGAATAATTTAATGGCAATGAATGCCAATCGTATGCTTGGAATTACCAAAAAAAAGAATGAAGAATCCGTAATGAAGTTGTCCAGCGGATATCGTATTAACTATGCAGCGGATGATGCAGCAGGACTTGCTATTTCTGAGAAAATGCGCAGACTAATTCGTGGGCTTAATCAAGGAACACGGAATGCGGAGGATGGTGTTTCGTGGACCCAGATAGGTGATGGGGCGCTGACGGAGGCACAAGATATTCTTCACCGTATGACGGAATTGACAGTCCATGCATTAAATGGAACTAATACAGATGATGACCGTATGGCTCTGGAGTTGGAATTTGAACAACTGCAGTCTGAGTTGGACAGAATCGGGAAGACAACACAATTTAACGAGATTCCGATTTTCGAGGAGCATGAGGTTCCTTATTATCAGTGTGAGGGTTCAGCACAGTGGGACCCACAGCAGATACATGTAGTAACTGCCGGAGAGAATGATTTGACCTTTGAGTATCGGGTGGGGGAGAATGATGCGCCTCAGACGGTAACGGTTACGGTGCCTCAGGGAGAGTATACTACGCAGGAATTGGTTGATGAAATTGAAAGTGCCTTAAGTGCATTGAACCTGGAGCCGGAACAACTGGTATTGGAGCTTACCCAATATGGTTATTGTAATGCCAATATTGAAAAGGGGGCGGCTATTGACAAGGTGTCCGGAGGGTTGTCTTATCTGGTTTATGATATGTACAAGGGTGGAAGCTTTGGTGCATTGATTGGTACTACTAAATTTCCGGATGAATATGCTCCATTAGAGATTGTGGCCGGTCAAAATGATAGTATAACCTTTGATATTGAAGGTTTTGATGGAAGTAGTCAAACCAAGAGCATAACACTTCCTCAGGGAAATTATACCCGTTCACAATTGATTGATTTGTTAAACAATCAGCTGTCGGATACCAGCGTAAAGGCAACTGCTTATGGAACCGGTATCAAGTTGTCCAGTGATGATGCCATTGTAACCGGATTTAAGGGGAATATGTTTAAGATTGACGGCTCTCCGGTGTACAATTCGGTTTTCTACGATAATGTGAAATACGGCAATGTGGTACAGACCCCGGCCGTATTTACCGGTGGTTATGTGTTGCCAATTAATGCTAAGGATGAGGAACATCAGTATTATGTAATTGATGGGGCAAATAAGGGTAACAATCAATTGACTCTGCAGCCGAACGGTGCGGCATCGCCTGTGACTATCACTATTCCTGACGGTAAGTATACGGCTGCACAGATGGCAACGCAGCTGAATACGCTGTTTGCAGCGCAGAGTTTGGAATTGACAGCATCCCGAATTACCAGTGGTGGTTTTGATGGTTTGAAGATTACCTCCAAGGTTGAGGGACTTGATAGTCAGGTTCATATTGACAGTAGCAGTAGCGCTTATAATACCCTGTTTATTACACGAGAGTACAATCAGTACGGCAATGCGGTTAATCCGGTTAACGAGACTACTGCAGACAGAGAGGCTGCTTTTAACGGCACAAGGGATTTGACAGCCCTTTCTACTACGGCGCTTGATATTGTGGCAGGAGTTAATGATTCCTTTAAAGTGTCCATAGATGGGGCAGAGTACACCATTACACTTACGGCGAAGACCTACAGCAGCGCCCAGGCGGTTGTGGATGAAATTAATGAACAGCTGAATGGTTCATCTGCGCTGACCGGCTACAAAGGAAAAGTGGAGGCATCTTTGTCTACTACCAATAGGGTGATATTAAAGGGAATTGCGGGACAGGGTGTGGTGAATCTTAGCGCTCAGGAAATTACCGGCAATAAGGGATTTGATGCGATTTTTCAGGGATATAATTCCCGAACAACTACTCCCACTGCATCCGGTACGGGCTCTGTTACGCTGAACACTCCTTTTGATGGTAATATTGATTCAAGTGAGAGCAGTATGACCATCAAAGTGGATGGAATCAATTATCCGGTTACTTTGCCTACGGGAAATGTGACGCAGGATGACATCAAAACTGCAATAGAGACGGCAATCCCGCCACGGACAGAGATTGTTAATAATGAATTTGCTACTGTGACGGCTGATGGCACAAATGGTGACAGTAATTTCAGCAAGGTGGCAACCGGAACGGAGAGTACAACTTCATGGAGTGACAATGCAAGTGGATATTCTGTAAAAAAAGAAGGTGAGGCCGGTTATTCGGTAAGTGAGGCGGCAGTGCTGACGCTGGGGCCTCAGCTGAAGGACAGTATGACGGTGGACAGTTCCAATAATGGAATAGCCCTCACCTTAAATGGAGTTACGAAGACCATTACATTGGATAATGGTACCTATAATCCCGCCAGCTTAAAAACCCATCTGCAGCAAAAAATTGATGATGCGTTTGGTACGGGAATGGGCGGTGCAATTGTTTCCCTTAGTGGTAAAACATTGACTTTGACCTCAAGGCTGCCGCAGGGGCAGGATGGAAGTAAGACAAACATCAGCTGTTCTACTGCTACCAGTAGTTTTCTAAAAGAATTGAATACTACGAGAGAACCGGCGGAGTGGGTAAGCAACAAAGCCCTTGCCTCCGGTATCACAATTGATGCGGATACACAAACATTTTCCTTTACCTACAAAGAAAATGGTAATGTACAAAACATTACTTTGAATCTGACACCGGGAACTTACTCCCAGTCGTCTATTGTCAGCGAAATCAATACGCAACTTGCGAAGACGGGTACAGGTATAACTGCCGATTTGGACGGGGGTAAGTTGACATTGACATCCGAGGCAGTGGGAGATGAGGTATCCATTAGCTATAGTACCACTGCCGGCGGAAGCTCTGCAGAAGCCTTGTTTGGTCCTTTGACCACACCGGGTCCGGCGGATATTTTGGTAAATCTGAAGACCGAGGATAGTATTAAGATTGAAACAGGTGTCAGCGATACTTTTACAATTAAAGTAAATGGAACTGACAAGACGGTAACCTTAGATGCAGGGACATATGACAGAAATTCCTTTGTGGCTATGTTAAATCAGAAATTCACAGCTGCCAATGTGGGCGTGGAGGCATACGTATCCGGTACAAAACTGGGATACAAGACGGTAGATAAGGGTACTTCTGCATCGGTGGGCATGAGCTATTCGGGCGGTGGTAATTCCATGAAAGCAATTTATGGAACTACTCCCAAAGAGTATTCCGGTGTGGAGGTAAGTTTTGACGCTAATGGTTATATGACCCTTTCTACCACCAATGGAGGCAGCAGTATTTCGGTGTCGGCTACTAATGGTGGTGCATTCCAGCAGGCTGAGATTACATACACCGCAATACCTACTAGCAGTACCACGGGATATCATTCTACCCAAAATAGTTATATTGACGGAGTATCTTTAAACGGAGATGTAACTATTGATGAATGGAATAATAACTTGAACTTTACCTTCAAGGACAATGGAACCAATAAGAGTGTGGCTATAGAGGTGCCGCAAAATACTTATACGCAGGCTGAACTGGAAACCAAATTACAGGAACTTGTAGATGCGTCTGTGGGTGCAGATAAAATTACGGTAACGGTAGATGCCAACGGTGTGAGAATGGAGGCGGTAAATACCGGAAGTCTCAACCAATTTAGCAATTTCAGCGGAGATTTCTATTACAAGGTTATTTGTTCCTGTACAGAGAAGTCGGTTGCACAGACGGCCACGGATAAGGATGGTACACAGACGGTAGATGCTGCATTTACGGTAGGACGTAAGAATGTTAAGGATAAAACAACTGTAATCCGTCAGGGTATTAGTGATGAACTGTCGTTGGATCTGACCTATGGCAATACCACCCATACCATCAGTGTTACACTGGATGCCGGAGAATATACAGCAGATGCATTGAAAGCGCATTTGCAGGAGAAACTTAATGAACAGCTGGCAGCCATGGGAATGGAAGAGAATCTGATTGAGGTGGGCGTAGGTGATGTCAAGACGAATGTAGTGGGAGCCAATGATGACAAGGCGTTGAATTTTAAGTTGTCCAAGACGGTTCAGGCACCCGAAGAGGGACAGTTTATCATTGATGGTGTCAGTGGCAATGCGGCATTTGAAATCTTCTATCAGACAGATGGTGAAATGATACCTGCATACATCAGAGGCAACAAGGATGTAACTGAGGGTGTGACCATGGAGGCCGGAAAAAATGATTTGAGTTTTAAAGTGGATGGCGTGCCCTATTCCATTACCATTCCTGAAGGAGATTATACAGCAGATGAATTGCTTACAGCAGTGAATGATGCTTTGACTGCCTCGGGTGCTCCGGTGATTGCCGAACTGGATGATGGCAGGTTAAAGCTGTCCCACAAGAAGATGGGAGAGCATGAGATTACAGATGTGTCCGGCGGAGCCAAGAAAGAGATTTTCTTTGCGGAAAACGGAGAATTGGAAAGTCCGGAGCCTCGCAACATTGTGCTTAGTAGCGAGAAGGATGACAAGATTGCACTGAACAGACATGTGTTTAATACGGTTTCTTTGGGGATTAATTCCTGTTGTATCTCTCGTCCAAAGTATGCAGAAAAGGCGTTGGAGAGATTGAAAGAGGCGAATCGGATTATATCGAATATCCGTAGTGACTTCGGAAGTACCCAGAATCGTATAGAACATGCTATTAATAACAACCAGAATAAGGAAGAGAATTTGCAAAGTGCGGAGTCTGTTATCAGAGACACCGATATGGCAAAGGAGATGATGGCTCAGGCCAATCATAATATTATCCTGCAGGCAGGGCAGGCCATGCTTGCTCAAGCCAATCAGAGCCAGAACGGTGTTCTAACCCTGTTGGGACAATAGGTGGCAGATAAGGGGCAATTACTTTGAAAAGAACCTCTGAAAATTTTTGGCAGAAAAATCAAATTTTTTTAAAATTGCTATAAAGTTTCAAAAAAAGTATCCGATATATTTAACAAGTAAAGCAAATGAATTTATTATTCATTCAATGCAGAGCTTATCCTAACAGAAGTTTTCACTGGTTATCCGCACAATAACCGGTGATTACTGTAACTACTACCGGAAGTTCGGAATGTGCGAGCCGGATGAAAGGTAGCAACTAAAAAACTGATCTCAAGGATGGGATCTTTAAATTCAAGGAGGAAGGATTATGGTAGTACAGCACAATTTAACAGCAATGAACTCTAACAGAATGCTCGGTTTAACCGCAGCAACACAGGCTAAGTCAACTGAGAAGTTGTCTTCCGGTTACAAGATCAACCGTGCAGCAGATGATGCAGCAGGTTTGGCTATTTCCGAGAAGATGAGACGTCAGATTCGTGGTCTGACTCAGGCATCTGCAAACGCACAGGATGGTATTTCCATGGTGCAGACCGCAGAAGGTGCTTTGAACGAAGTTCATGATATGCTTCAGCGTATGAACGAGCTGGCAGTTAAGGCTGAGAACGGTACTCTTACTTCTGAGGATCGTGATTACATCGATCAGGAAGTTCAGCAGCTTAAGAGCGAAATCGACCGTGTAGCTAACACCACTACTTTCAACGAGCAGAACTTGTTGGATGCAACTGGTGGTAACAACAACGACGGTAAGTTCGAGCTTCAGGTTGGCGCTGAGTCCGGTCAGCACATTACCTTGGTAATGAGCTCCATGACATGCTCCAGCATTGGTATTGACGGTTCTGCACAGACTTCTGATAGCGCAGCTGCTCTGAATGGTCAGATTAAGAAAGCTATTGCGAGTCTGAACCAGCAGAGATCTGATCTCGGTGCAGTTCAGAACAGACTTGAGCACACCATCAACAACCTGGACAACGTAGTTGAGAACACCACATCTGCTGAATCTGCAATCCGTGATACCGACA